>NZ_LKET01000028.1 GCF_001317355.1 Oxobacter pfennigii | reverse complement strand
GTTATCATAATCGGTGGCAATAGCCCCAGGGTCACACCCGTTCCCATACCGAACACGTAGGTTAAGCCTGGGTACGCTGATGGTACTGCCATGGAAGCGTGGTGGAAGAGTAAGTCGTCGCCGGTATAGAGAGTTCACAGCAGCGAACTCTAAGGTATGTGTTTTGCACATACCAATATTCCTTGGTAGCTCAATGGTGGAGCATCCGGCTGTTAACCGGAGGGTTGTTGGTTCGAATCCAATCCAAGGAGCCAATAAAAAAATACGCATATGTGCGTATTTTTTTATTGGACTGAATTTTCTCTTTTGCAGTTTATACAATCATATTTTTTATTTTCTTCAACTCTGTGGCAGGGATTTACATGTACCAAAACATTGGCAATATCTTCAATATTATTAATAATATTTGCCTTGGTATTTGAGGCTATGTTGTGGCCTTCCTCGACAGTAATATCCTTATCGACACATATTTTCAAATCCACCCAGTATTTAGCCCCATGCTTTCTTGCTTTCAGGTCGTTTACTTCAATAACACCACGGGTATTTTCAGCGCTTTTTTCTATGGATTTTATGGTTTCGGCATTTGGTGCAGTGTCCATCAGGCTCTCGATTGCATCAATATAAATAGAAATCCCTGTCTTTAAAATAATTGCAGATACTATAATACCGGCAATAGGGTCAAGTATAGGGTAGCCTAGCCTTGCTCCTGCGATTCCAACCATGGCAGACAAAGATGCCAGGACATCTGAGCGGTGATTGTATGAATCTGCGACAATGGATGAGCTGCCTATTGAATTGCCTATTCTATTTGTATATTTATATAAAAAGAACTTAGCTAAAATTGAAGCAGCGGATACATATATGGCTAACGAACCGGGAGTATCAAGCTCAAAGGAAATTATCTGTTTTACAGCACTCCAGCCTATGAAAAAACCTGTGAGCATAATTATCAAAGCTACAATTTTAGATACAACAGATTCTGCTTTCGCATGACCGTAGTGATGTTTTTCATCTGGAGGCAAATAGGCAATTCTAAGTCCTCCGAATACTACCAAGGTAGCAAATATATCAGTGCCATTATTGAAAGCATCGGCAATTATTGCAGTGCTGTGAGCTAAGAAACCGGTAAAAACCTTTGAAAGCATAAGGCATATATTGACTATAAGTGCCACATTTGATGCCTTTTTACCCAATACTATTCGCATCTTGTCATCCATTAAGATTCTCCTCGCTAATTATTATGTATTTAAATTAAGCATTTTTTAATTTTATATGCAAAATAATAATTACAAGTCCGAATACTAAATATTATATTAATATGGTAAACTAATATAGCAAGTCAAAAAATGCAATAAACATACAGGCTGGTGATATTATGAGAGTAAATGGAAACGTGACGGGCATAAAAGATTCATATTTGGAAAGGTTGGATGGTCTTTACGATATAAACGTAAGCATAGAAGAATTAATAAGTTCTGAAATACTCGATGTTATGGCTGAAGTTACTTCAGCCATAAATAAGGAGATATCGGTTTTTATAAACAGGAGAGGCAAGGTGGTTGATGTATCCATAGGCGATTTTGCCACAGTCAGCCTGCCTATAATAAGCTTCAGAAGGGGAAACAGAAGGCTGTCAGGGGTAAGATGCATACATACCCATCCGGGCGGCAACGGAAATTTATCTGAAGTGGATATATCCGCCTTGATAAATTTGCGTCTCGATTGTATAGCTGCAGCCGGCATAGAAGGTTCAAAGGTTACTAATGTTTATACCGGTTATCTCTATCCAGTGGAAGGTGCTCTGACAGAAAAATATAACATATTAGGTCCTTATGATTTGAATACAATATTAAGCATCAATATATTAAATGTCATAAAAGAGATTGAGAAACACATCATTGCAGATACAGCATCAGTTACTGAGGACGAGAGAAAAGAAAGAGTGCTTTTAATAGGATTAAATACACCTGACGGTATGGGAAGTGATGAGGATTTATTAGACGAATTAAGTGAGCTTGCCGAAGCTTCTGGTGCTGAAGTTGCAGGAAAAATACTTCAAAAGCGAAGCAAAGTCGATACAGCATACTACATAGGGTCAGGTAAAGCCATGGAAGTGAGTCTGGTAACCCAATCCTATGACATTGATACCGTTATATTTGATGATGAATTATCGGGGGCTCAGGTAAGGAACTTGGAAGAAACCATAGGTGCAAAAGTTATAGACAGAACCACCCTTATTCTTGATATATTTGCCAGCAGGGCTTTGACAATGGAAGGAAAACTTCAGGTAGAGCTTGCACAGCTTAAATACAGGCTTCCCAGATTGATTGGTTTAGGTAAGGTTTTATCAAGAACAGGAGGGGGAATAGGTACCAGGGGACCGGGAGAAAAGAAGCTTGAGGTTGACAGAAGGCATATAAGAGAAAGAATTAATGAACTGGAGAAAGGCCTTAATGAGGTTAAAAAGAACAGGGAAATTCAAAGAGCTAAAAGAATGTCTAATTCAATCCCCATTGTATCATTAATCGGATATACAAATTCAGGGAAGTCCACTTTAAGGAACAGACTGGCTCATGACTTTCAGACAGATTCCCAGGTTAAAAAGGAAGATGTATTGGAAGCAGATATGCTATTTGCCACATTAGATCCTACAACCAGATCCATAAAACTTCCAAATGGCAGAGAAATACTGGTTTCAGATACAGTAGGCTTTATTAGAAAGCTGCCTCATGACCTGGTAGACGCTTTCAGGGCTACACTAGAAGAAGTAGCATATTCGGATCTGCTTATTCATGTGGTGGATGCCAGCGCACCAAACGCTCATGAGCAGATTAAGGCTGTAAATAATGTATTAGGACAGCTGAATGCATTGGATAAACCTACAATCCTGGCACTTAACAAGGTTGATAAAATCGAATTTGCCGATGGTTTAAATCTTCTTTATGAAAATCATGAAAACGTAGCGGAGATATCCGCCCTCTATGGAACAGGCATTGAAGATTTGATTTCAATGATAGAACAAAGGCTCTATGATAAGCTTAAAAAGGTAGAAATAAGGCTGCCTTACGACAAGATGGGTTTAAAATCTTATTTATATAAGGAATGCACCGTCCTATCAGAAGAATATGATGAAATAGCAGCAGTAATAACTGTAGAGACAGATGAAGCAACTATTGAAAAATATAGAGACTATATTGCTTTTGAATAGCGGTTTCTCATTGTATAAAATAAACATAAATTAACAAATAATAAGATAGTAATAAATGGTGATATTTCTTAAATTTAAGTTAAAAACTTATTGATTTTTATTTTAATACATTATATAATTATCAATGTTGTTGCCGATTAGCCAAATTGGTAAGGCACCTGACTCTGGATCAGGGATGTGTAGGTTCGAGTCCTGCATCGGCAGCCATTTATTTATCCAATTACTTTCATCTAAGTAATATATTAATATATTGACTATGTTTTCTTAAGAGTTTATAATATATTTTACAGCTAAAAGTAAATGAACTGGTTTATATTGCCGATTAGCCAAATTGGTAAGGCACCTGACTCTGGATCAGGGATGTGTAGGTTCGAGTCCTGCATCGGCAGCCACTATATAAGAGAGGCCATAAGGCCTTTTTTGTTTAATCCTATAAACCTTCTTAATAATTTGATTTTTGTTTATCAGTATGCTAATATTAATAATACAAATACGCGCCCGTAGCTCAGTTGGATAGAGTTCCTGATTCCGAGTCAGTAGGTCGCAGGTTCGAATCCTGTCGGGCGCACCAAGGTTATCAGGCTAAAATGGATGTAGAATTGTATCTGTCTTAGCCTGATTGTTTATGTTATACTTAAAATATATTCGAATTTCAGATTATTTATATTAGTTTTGTCAAACGACAGGTGAGGTTACTCATCTGTCGTTATTTTATTAAGCTTAATCTTACTACTTGACTTTAATAATGTTAAAGCATATAATGAATTTTATTTAAAGGAGGAGATTAAGTGGCAATAGAAATTGTACCTGAATGGATGTTAAATCTCGATGATGAAGATATATCATTTATCAAAAAATTTCTTTTGGCTTCTGGATCATTGAAAGAGATTGCAAGTCAATACGGTGTTACCTACCCTACGGTAAGACTTAGACTTGATAAACTAATACAGAAAATTCAAATAAGTGATGATACAGCGAGAGAGCCGTATATTGCTCTAATCAAACGACTTGCCGTCAATGATAAGTTGGATTTTGATACAGCTAAACTCTTGATTTCAGAATACAAAAAAATGAAAGGAGAGCTGTAATATGCTTATATCAAAGAATATATTTTTTTTACTTATTTTCGTTATCGGAGGAATTTTACTTCAAATATTTTTATCGAAACGAAAAAGCAAATGGTTTGGGCTTATATTACCTATGATCTGTCTAATTTTTTCACTAATTGTTGTTTTGGGAAATACGCCTATGTACACGAGCGGAGAACTCACAATGCAACAACTTGCTCCAGATGGAACAGTAATTGAAGAAAGTATAATTGAACAGCACAAACAACCAATTATGAACACTGGTACTGCTATTTTTCAAATGCTTATTGTTTTTCTTTTATATAACATTCCTACCGCTATATTATTAATAGTTTACTTTGCTTGCAGGGAAAACATCAGAAAGAATAGTCAGTTAGAGAAAATGAATATTCAAGACCTTGAGTAAGTATTTATTATGAGCATAAGGTGAAGTTTATGAAACATGACTTGTTAATGAAAATTCAGACAAGTTGTTAGTACATCTATTTTGTACTAATGACACAAAATCGTTTCTATGAGAATCGAGCAATCATTCCAAAGGAGCGATTTTTATTTTATGATATGGTAACCGCAAAGCGGTTATTATACCGGATTAAATGGGATAAGGAAAGCAGGATAGAAAATACGACATAAGCCGTCAATAGTAAAATCGATTTTTATGGAAAGAAGCCGATTGCAGAAATGTGATGGGCTTCTTTTGTGTGTATTGTCACGTATCAATATCTTTACTATTTTAAAACCTGCAACTAGAACCATTTTTAAATACGTTGCATTTAGATTCTACAGTTGTATCTGCCGGTTTTAAAATCAAAGAATTGTTTGTGGCTGTGGTAATCATCGCATTACTGGGTCTTTTGATAAAGCATTTGATTTCATGGATTGAATCGCGTGTGATTACCTGGAGGGAAGAAAATGTTGTGCACTAGGTTTCAAGACTTCACAGGGATTTTCAAAATAAAATTTTATAAAGAGGAAGTGTAAAATAAAATGAAAGTACGAAGTTTATTAGCTCTGACTATTGTTTTGGCTCTTTTAACCGGAGTGCTGGCTGCGTGCAAAAAAGAGCGCACTGCCATAAAACCCACAGTTGACGAAAGCGGAAAAGAGGTTTATGAAATCAAAACATGGTCCAGATCCGATTGTACTGATGCTCCTTTCGTCGTTGCTGAAAAGAAAGGTTTTTTTGAAGAGGAAGGCTACCGGAGGATTTTGTTAAGAGGGAGGAAAAGGCATGAGCAGCTTTATTGAAAGACCGAGATACCTATGTTCTTTAGGCGGCGCACTTTCCACATTGGAAGCCCTGCCGGATATAATCCCATTCTGCATTGTGCAAGCGGCTGCGCGGGCAATATTGCATGGTCTCAAAACGGCGGCTCCGGCCTTCAGGTAGGCGGCTATTGCGGTGGTTTGAATGTACCCAGCTCCAATGTGGGCGAGAACGATATTGTTTTCGGGGGAACTGACCGTTTGAATGAGGAAATCAGAACGACTCTTGAAATTATGGAAGGTAAACTGTTCGTTGTTATTACAGGCTGTGTCACGGAAATTATCGGCGATGACATCCGGGCAGTTACTGCCGAATATAAAGAAAATGGTATAGATATTGTTTCAGCTAACACAGGTGGATTTAAAGGAAATTCCTATCTTGGCTATGATATCGTGCTTTCAGAAATTGTGAAACAGTATGTGAAAAAAGGATTGCAAAAAGAAAAAGGTACAGTTAATATTTTAGGTATCGTACCCTATATGGACAGCTTCTGGCGGGGCAATCTTATCGGTATCAGGCATCTCTTAGAAAATATAGGATTAAGGGTAAATACCTTTTTTACAATTGAAGATTCCCTGGATGTCCTTAAAAGCTCTTCAAGTGCTGAGCTGAATATCGTTTTATCGGATGTATACGGCATTGAAACTGCAAAGGTATACAAAGACATCCATGGCATCCCCTATATCACAGCAACTCTTCCCATAGGTCCTACTACTAGCGAAGCTCTTCTTAGAAAGGTAGCGAAGGAAATAAACCTAAATGTAAACGTGGATTCAATAGTAACTGAAGAAAACAGAAAATATTATAAATATATAGAGCCTCTAATGGATGTGTATAACGACAGTGATTTGCAAAAGTATGCTGTTGTGGTAGGAGATGTGAATTATGCGGTAGCAGTTACACGTTTTTTATCGGATGATTTGGGATGGATCCCTGTGTTCACCAAGCTCACCGATGTTTTAAACGAGGATCAGCAGGACAAAATCAGAAAAAAACTTACGCTTTTGCATCTCCGACCGGACTCAAAGTGGTATTTGACACCAATGCCAGCGAGGCAATCCGCTATATAAATGAGCTTTACCCAAAAAAGAATCGGATATATATTCCGAAACACTTTCACCTGCCTTTGTAATAGGAAGAGCCTTGTAACGAGCTCTGGCCTTGAAAATCAATGCTCCTCATCTTAGCATAAGCTTTCCGGTATCCAATCGTACTGTGCTAAGCCGCGGGTATACAGGCTTTGCCGGAGGTTTGACCTTAATTGAGGATTTGCTTAGTGCAGCTGTTGCCGCAAGATAATAAATTATAATCCGGAAAGGAATTGATTGGTTTATGGGAGATTTTTTTACACCAAAGGAAAGATTGCTCCGGACCCTAAACAAAAAGGGTGTGGAGCGTCCTCCGGTTATTTGTCCCGGCGGCATGATGAATTCTGCCATCGTAGAAATCATGGAAACTACAGGACATACCCTGCCTGATGCGCACAGAGACTGGAGGCTTATGAGCCAGCTTGCCGACGATGTATTTAACCTGACAGGCTTTGAAAATATAGGCATACCCTTTTGTATGACAGTGGAAGCTGAAGCCTTAGGCAGCGAGGTGGATTTAGGCTCTCTAAAATGCGAACCTAAAATTGCTCGCGAACCCTATGCGTCAGTTGACAATGTAGATTTTTTGCCTGTTTCTGCAGTTGCTAAAAGCCCTCGGACAGAGATCGTCATTCAATCTATAGCATCATTATCAAAAAAGCAGCCTGATGTCCCCGTAATCGGCAGCGTAACAGGTCCGGTCAGTACGGCAGCCTCCATAACTGATCCCATGACTTTTTTGAAGGAATTATATAAAAATAAGGATATGACCCACAAGGTTTTAGATTATGTGACCGATGCTTTAATTGAATATGCCCGTCTTCTTGTAGATAACGGCGCAGCCGTCATATCCATAGCTGACCCTACTGCAACGGGAGAGATCCTGGGGCCCAGAATATTTGCGGAATATGCCGTTACTTATTTAAATAAGTTAGCAGACTCTATTCACAAGTTAGGTGTTCCCGTCATTATCCACATTTGCGGAAAGGTAGGTAGCGTAACGGGAAATTTAAAAGACTTAAGGTGTGATGCCATCAGCACTGATGCCATGGTTAACCTGCACTCCTTGAAGGAAGAGCTTAAAGATACAACTGTTATGGGCAATATCAGCACTTATTTGCTTGAATTCGGCAATGAAGAGTCAGTGCGTCAAAATACATCCAGGCTGGTTGAAAAAGGCATTGATATAATAGCACCGGCCTGCGGGCTTTCAACTTCCACGTCTCTTAAAAACATTAGAGCCTTAACGGGTGCGGTTTCCGGAGGAGTTTATCATGCTTGATAGCAAAAAGGAAACGTAATTAGCGATAGCAGATGGCAGGGGCTTGCCTTTAGCCTTCTTCCACCGTCGCAAACCACCTGGGCTGCATACAGACTATTAAGTTACTAATCAAAGAATGTTTATCGGAGATTAATATATCCCCACATTAAAGTAACTCTTTAGTTAAACAAATGGTTATATATAGCTCATAAAAAAACTCTTCAGGCTTGGAGGGTTCTTTTATTTTTAAAGGTATGTAAAAGGAATTGCAGTATTTATTTTATTGACATGTTGGTCTATATGAAGTAGACTTAAATGGAGGTCGATATTATATAGACCAGGAGGAAAATATATGATTGATTATAAACTTGCCCAGAGTGAAACCAAATTTGCCGAGCTTATATGGCAGCATGAACCGATAAACTCAGGTGAATTGGTGAGGCTATGCGAAAAAGAACTGGGGTGGAAAAAATCCACCACATATACAGTATTAAAAAAGCTTTGTGATAAAGGGATTTTTACAAATAAAAATGCAGTTGTATCATCTCTTATAAAAAAGGATGAATTTTACGCAGGGCAAAGCAGAAGATTTGTTGAGGATACCTTCGGAGGGTCTTTGCCAAAATTCCTGACAGCATTTATAGGAGGCGGCAAATTAAGCGACAGGCAGGCAGAAGAGCTTAAAAAACTCATTGACCGGCACAAGGAGGATTAGACATGTTGAATTTATTTATTACTATCTTTAATATGAATATTACAGCAAGTTATGTTATTGCTGCCATTGTACTGGTACGGCTATTGATAAAAAAAGCACCAAAGGCTATATCATATGCACTATGGACAGTTGCAGGCTTCAGGCTTATAATCCCATTTTCATTTGAAAGTGATTTAAGCCTTATCCCTTTTAAATCGCGGCCTATTCCGGTCGATATTGGAATGCAGTCTTTGACGCAATTTGAAGGTGGCATAGATATATCAGAAAGCGCCGTAAATCTCATTCCGAATACTGCTCCTATAATGAACGCAAATCCTCTGCAAATTCTATTTTTAATTGCCGGCTATATCTAGATTATTGGCATGACCGTTATGATTATTTACAGCATTATGTCGATGATACGTCTCAAAAAATTCCTTGAAGGTTCCAGAGCTATTAATGAAAATATTTACCAATCAGAAAATTTAAAAACTCCTTTTGTATTGGGATTATTTAAACCCAAAATATATATCCCGTCAGGACTTAATGAGAATGAAAAAAGCTATATAATATTGCATGAAAAAACCCACATAAGGCGGCATGACCATGTGATTAAGTATTTATCTTTCCTTATTCTTTCCATTCATTGGGAATGTGTAATAATAGGAGCAACCAATAAATCCCCGCAAATGAGCGGATTTAAGCGTTGCCCCTATTATTTTTATCGTAGAAAGGAGATCACATTCCCATGTTTGCAACCATTATCGCGCTGTCAAACCAAAAAGGCGGCGTAGGAAAATCGGTCACAGCAGCCAATCTCGGAATTGGCCTTGCCCGGCAGGGCAAAAAAGTCCTGCTGATCGACAACGACCCACAGGCGTCGCTCACAATCAGCCTGGGCTTCCCAAAGCCGGACGAACTGCCCGTCACCCTCGCGCATGTGATGAGCGGGATACTACAGGATAATCCCCTGCCGGTATCGGAGGGGATTATCCATCACGGGGAAGGCGTTGACCTTATGCCTGCCAGCATCGAGCTTTCCGGCGTGGAAATCTCGCTTGTCAATGCCATGAGCCGTGAAACCATTTTACGCCAATACATCGAAGTTGTAAAGCCGATGTATGACTTTATCCTTGTGGATACCTCGCCCTCGCTGGGGATGCTCGCCATCAACGCGCTTGCGGCGGCTGATTCCGTTCTCATACCCGTTCAGGCGGAATATCTGTCCGCAAAGGGACTGGAACTGCTTCTCAAAACCATCGCTCGTGTGCGCCGTCAGATCAATCCGGGCCTTTCCATTACCGGCATCCTTATGACAATGGTAGATGAGCGCACGAACGACGCACGGGAAATCATCGAAACGCTGACGGCGGCGTATGGCGATAAGCTCACGATATTCGGGAGAATTCCGCGTTCGGTACGAGCTTCTGAGATCACCAAGCTGGGAAAAAGCATCTATGCCCATGACCCGTGCGGCAAGGTCGCCGCCGCCTATGAAAACCTGACGGAAAAGCTCCTGGCCGCGTATGGCCCCCGTATTAGGGAGGTGCGTGTAAGTGCCTAAAACCAACGGTGCGCTGGCTCTTGTCAGCTATGATGAAATCTTTCAGTCCAACACGATCTCCATAAACGCGGAGCGGGAGCAGATTGTCGAAATCCCCTTATGCGAATTGTATCCCTTTGAAAACTACCCTTTCCGGGTATGCGAAGATGCAGCCATGCTGGAAAATGTAGAAAGCATCAAGGAAGGAGGCCCGGTTCTCCCTTGCCTTATCCGTCCTCTTGCTGCGGAAGGGTATGAAATTGTCGCAGGTCAGCGGATTGTGCGGGCCTGTGAACTGGCCGGACTGGAACATATTCCAGCCATCATTCGGGAAATGGACGATGATACTGCCACGATCCTGATGGTCAATGCCAATCTGCCGCAGGAGAAGGTACTGCCGAGCGAATTGGCCTGGGCGCTCCGCATGAAGATGGAGGCATTATGCCACCGCGGACGCAAGGTGGACGGAATTGACCCCGGAACATTGTCCGTAGAAGTCTTAGAGGCACAGACCGGCAAGAGCAAGAACCAAATATACCGGTATGTACACCTGACTGAATTGGTTCCTGTCCTGCTTGATATGGTTGACGCGGATAAAATCGGATTTTCCATTGCGGCAGACCATCTGTATAAGCTGAGCCGAAAGGAACAGTCATGGCTGTTGGAATGTATGGAAAAATATGAAGCAACCCCTTCCGCATCCCAGGCGCAGCGGCTGAAAAAGCTCAGCCAGTCCGGGGAATTGACACTCCCGGTCATGGACTCCATTCTGGCGGAGGAAAAAAAGGAGCCGGTCAAAGTGACGCTGACCGGAAGCCGCTTGAAACAGTATTTCCCCAAAGATTACACGCCGAAGCAGATGGAAAAGGTCATTTTGGGGCTTTTGGAAAGCTGGCATAGAAAGCAGGCGGTCAGTTAAACTGAATACCGGACAAAGTAAAAAACAGGGCGTTCGCTGATGATGGCGAGCGCCCTGTTTTTTGCTTTGCCCCCAAATTTCCAAAGAAAGGAGCGGTGCCGCCATGCCATGGGTGACGGAGGAACAAATTGCAAAAGCCAAGCAGGTGGATATTCTTGCCTATCTGCTTGAACATGAACCGAACAACCTGAAAAAGACCGGCCATGAATACCGTTTGCGCGATCATGACAGCCTGACCGTTTCCAATGGGAAATGGCACTGGCACAGCCGGGGCTTCGGCGGCACAACAGCGTTGAATTACCTGATCCGGGTACGGGGTATGGAGTTTACGGAGGCGGTTCAGGCGCTTGTCTATGAAGCCCGCGCCGGGCCTTTTCCCGCTGTCCCCGGCAAGCCTCCGCCGCCCAAAAAGCCGAAAGCCTTTGCCTTGCCAGCCAGAAACCGCAACAACGACCGCGCTTTTGCCTATCTGCGGAGCCGGGGTATTGATCAGGATATCCTCCGGAAATGTATGGAGACCAAAATTCTCTATGAAGGGCGCAAATACCATAACTGTGTCTTTGTCGGTCAGCGGAATGAAAAAGGAAGGGTACGCTTTGCCTGCGTCCGCGCCATCACGGGCGGCTTCCGGCAGGATATTGAGGGCAGCGACAAGCGGTATGGATTTTTGCTCCCGGCAGCCGCCCCTCCCGGCGAGGTCGTGATGGTAGCCGAGGCTCCCATTGACGCCCTCTCCATGGCAACAATGCAAAAGTACCGGAGCGCCGGATGGAACAGCCTGCATTATCTCTCTTTGAGCGGCGTATCCCCCCTGGCACTGCTGCACTTTCTACAAGAGCATTCCAAGGTCAGCCATATTGTGCTGGGGCTGGATCAGGATAAAACCGGTCTGGAAGCCGTGGAGAAAATCCGGGCGGCGGTCTATGAGGATGAAGGTCTCCGCGACCGGACGCTTTGCATCACTGTTTCCCCTCCGCATATAGGCAAGGACTATAACGAGGCGCTGCTGGCTGAAATCCGGGCGCTGAGGGAGCAGAGAAGCCGCCCCGACCGGGCGGCGGTTTCCATTATATAAGGAAGGAGTAAATCAGATGGAACATCCCATTCAGATTTTTGAAAATGAAGCCTTCGGCAGGGTGCGGGTGATGGAGATTAATAGTCTGCCGTGGTGGGTACTGAAAGATGTATGCGCCGCATTGGGTCTGAACAGCCCTCACAAGGTCGCCGAGCGGCTGGATGAGGATGAGCGGAATCAAATTCCGGTCATCGACGGCATCGGCAGAAATCAGCTCACCACTATGATCAATGAAAGCGGCCTTTACGCCGTCATTCTCCGTTCAGACAAACCAAAGGCCAAAGCCTTTCGCCGCTGGATCACCACGGAGGTGCTTCCCTCCATCCGCAGGCACGGCGCATACCTTACGGAGGATACGCTGGAAAAGGCGCTCCGCAGTTCCTCCTTTACCGCAGAGCTTTTAAACAGCCTGCTCATGCAGCGGGAGGAAAATACGGTTCTTCGGGAACGCATTGAGGTTCTGACGCCCAAGGCGCGGTATTATGACCGCATCCTGCAAAGCAGGAACGCCGTGCAGGTCAGCGTCATTGCCAAGGATTACGGCATGACGGCGGTATCCTTTAACCGGCTTTTGCATGAGCTGGGCATTCAATACAAGCTGGGCAGCACCTGGCTTTTGTATCAGCCTTATGCCGGGAAGGGCTATACCTGCTCCAGAACCTATCAGGTCAATGAGGAGCGGAGCGTCATGCACACCTACTGGACACAGGCGGGCCGCCTGTTCCTCTACAAAATGCTGAAAGAAAACGGTGTTATTTCTCTGATGGAGGACGATGATGCCGCAAATGCCTGACGCCGCCTATCCAAGGGCGGCTGTTTTCTTTTCAGCCGGTTTACAGGACTTGAAATTTTTGAGGAAAGGAGTTTACGGATATGCAGGAACAAGTCAACGAAAAGACCGTGGCGCTCACAGTGCGCGGCGCAAAGCTGACCGGCAGGCTTCTGGCAAAGGCAATGCGGGCGGCGCTTCGGAAAATGAAGCAGGCCAGGGACGCGCCCCCGCACGGCAAGCAGACACTAAAGCAGCTTGCGGGGCAGAACGCCGGACTGTCCAATATCGAAATCACCGATCAGAACATCAAGAGCTTTGAACCCTATGCCAGGAAATACGGCATTGATTTTGCGCTGAAAAAGGACGCGACCGTGACACCTACGAAATGGCTGGTGTTTTTTAAAGGCCGGGATACCGACGCCATGACCGCCGCCTTTAAGGACTTTAGCGCAAAAACGCTGAAACGTACCACCGAAAGGCCCTCCGTTCTGGCACAGCTGAACCGGTTTAAGGAACTGGTCAAGAATCTGACGGTTGACCGCGTAAAGCACAAAGACCGGGGAGGCCCAGAGCGATGAATACCGATCAACTGAAAAAATATGTTCTTCCCTATCTGCCGTATCTTCCGGTGTTCTGGTTTGCGGATAAGCTGGGGCAAGCCTGGAGGCTGGTTCCCGGCACGGATACCATCGATCAGGTGATTCGCAGTATCAGTCTGCTGGACACTGTGATGGCAAGGCCGATGCCCTCCCTTCATCCCCATGACCTTCTGGCGGGGCTTGCGGGCACCGCCGTCGTGTATGGGATCGTATATTTCAAAAGGAAGAATGCGAAAAAGTGGCGCAAGGATATGGAGTACGGCTCCGCCCGCTGGGGGACTCTTTCCGATATCAAGCCATATATGGATGAAAATCCGGAGCAGAATGTCATTTTGACGGCCACCGAGGGACTGACCATGAACAGCCGCCCCAAAAAGCCAAAGTATGCCCGGAATAAAAATGTCCTGATTGTCGGCGGCTCCGGCTCCGGGAAAACCCGGTTCTGGCTGAAGCCCAACCTGATGCAGCTGCATTCCTCCTACGTCATCACCGACCCCAAGGGGACGCTGATTTTGGAGTGCGGGAAACTCTTGCAGCGAAACGGCTACCACATCAAAATCCTCAATACCATCGACTTTAAAAAGTCCATGCACTACAATCCCTTTGCATATCTCCGCTCGGAAAAAGACATTTTGAAGCTGGTTACGGCTTTAATTGTCAACACCAAGGGGGAGGGCAAATCCGGGGAAGATTTCTGGGTGAAAGCCGAAACCCTGCTCTACTGCGCGCTGATCGGCTACATCCACTATGAGGCTCCCGACGAGGAACGCAACCTCAATACGCTGGTGGAAATGATCAATGCCATGGAGGTGCGGGAGGATGACGAGTCGTTTAAAAATGCGGTCGATTTCATGTTCGACGCGCTGGAGGAGCGTTCTCCGCAGCATTTCGCCGTAAGGCAGTATAAGAAATACAAGCTGGCGGCGGGCAAGACGGCAAAATCCATCCTGATATCCTGCGGAGCCAGGCTCGCCCCCTTTGACATTAAAGAAATGCGGGATTTGGTCGCCTATGACGAGATGGAGCTGGATACCCTGGGCGACCGCAAGAGCGCCCTGTTCGTCATTATTTCCGACACCGACGACAGCTTTTCCTTCGTTGCGGCTCTCATGTACAGCCAGATGTTTAACCTTCTGTGTGATAAGGCGGACAATGAATACGGCGGCAGGCTGCCGGTGCATGTGCGGTGCCTTTTGGACGAATTCGCCAACATCGGGCAGATCCCCAAGTTTGAAAAGCTCATTGCCACCATAAGGAGCCGGGAGATATCGGCCTGCGTGATTTTGCAGGCGCAGAGCCAGCTCAAAGCCATTTATAAGGACAACGCCGAAACCATCGTGGGCAACTGCGATACGGCGCTGTTTTTAGGCGGCAAGGAAAAGACCACGCTGAAAGACCTGACGGAAGTCCTCGGCAAGGAAACCATCCATATGCTCAATAACAGTATCACCAAAGGGAACTCCCCCTCCTACGGCCAGAACTATCAGAAAGTAGGCCGGGAGCTGATGGCGATGGATGAGCTGTCGGTCATGGACGGCTCCAAGTGCATCTTGCAGCTACGGGGCGTCCGGCCCTTCTTTTCTGATAAGTACGACATCACGAAGCATAAAAACTATAAATACCTGTCCGATTCCAATCCGAAGAACACCTTTTCCATCGAACGCTTCCTCTCCACCCGGCTCAAGGTCAATCCCGACGAACCCTATGAGGTGTACGAGTTTGAACCGGAGCAGGAGGAACAAACCACCTGACGGCCCTTTCCGTTTTGTGCCATGCACAGCGCGGGAAGGGCATTTTTTTGTTTCTCAGCCTGTAGCGCATCGGCAGGCATTCTCTTTGTCCAGCCGGAGCAAAAAGCTCCGTCATATATCTGGATAGCATCCATTCAAATAACGAATTTAAGGAGGTACAATCTATGGAATTTTTTTCAGAAGCCATTAACGTATTGAAAGTCCTTGTCATCGCCCTTGGCGCGGGTCTCGCCGTGTGGGGCGTCATTAACCTTTTGGAAGGTTATGGAAATGACAACCCCGGCGCGAAATCGCAAGGCATGAAGCAGCTCATGGCGGGCGGCGGCGTAGTTCTCATCGGCACTCAGCTGATTCCCCTGCTGTCCGGCCTGTTCAGCTAAGGAGGTCGCCTATGAACAGCCTTCTTGACAAAATAGGCGAATGGTTTAAGGAGGCTTTAATCGGCAGCATCACCGGTAACTTTCAGGGCATGTTCGAGGAAGTGAACACCAAAGCCGGTGAAATTGCAAGCCAGGTGGGGCAAACGCCGGAGGGCTGGAACTCCGGTGTTTTCTCCATGATTAAGTCTCTTTCGGACACCGTAATCCTTCCCGTTGCCGGGATGATACTGACCTTCGTGCTGTGCTATGAGCTGATTCAGATGATCATTGATAAGAATAACATGCACGATTTTGACACCTGGATTTTTTTCAAATGGATCTTCAAGACCTTTGTTGCGACCTATATTCTCACCCACACCTTTGATATCGTTATGGCCGTGTTCGACCTCGCCCAGAGTGCGATAAACGGCAGTGCCGGGATTATCTCCGGCAGTCTGAATGTAACTCTCGCCATGGACGGGTTGCAAGCGCAGCTGGAGGCCATGGAGTGGTATGCGCTGCTGGGGCTGTACATGGAATCCGCAATCCTCAGCCTGTGCATGAAAGCATTGTCCGTCTGCATCTTCCTGATTGTCTATGGACGTATGCTGGAAATCTACCTCACCACCTCGGTGGCGGCCATCCCTTTTGCCACCATGGTCAACCGGGAATGGGGCTCTATCGGCCAGAATTATTTAAAATCTCTGTTCGCCATCGCGTTTCAGGGCTTCCTCATTATGGTCTGTGTCGCTATCTACGCGGTGCTTTTAAACAGCACCGTATTTTCAGACAACATCCACACCGCTATTTGGGGCGTCCTGGGCTATACGGTGCTTTTGTGCTTCTCCCTGTTTAAGACGGGAAGCCTCTCGAAGTCAATTTTTGCTGCACATTGATTGAGTGACAACCCTTACATGAAATATGAAGAAAGGAAGGAAACCCTTATGAGTGATACGAATGCCGGCGCTGTACCGGAAACTGCCGGAACAGCCGAACCCCTCAAGCTGGACGTAACCGTCCGGCCCATTACCCCAAAGAACAACCTGCTGGCCTTTGCCAGCGTAAAAATTGCCGACTGCTTTGTGGTGGACAACATTAAGATTGTAGCCGGTGACAAAGGGCTGTTTGTCAATATGCCCAGCGCCCAGGACGGCAAAGGAAAATTCCATGATGTCTGCTTTCCGGTGACCGCCGATTTCCGCCAGCAGCTTCAAAACGCCGTACTGGACGGCTATACCGCCGCCGTGGAGAAGGTGCAGAATATCGGTGCGGCCCAGCGGGAGTTTACGGAAAAACCGTCCATCAAGGATAAGCTCCGGGAGGGGGCGAAAGCCTCTGCGGAACGGGCGGCGGCCATGCCGAAAACGCCGGAAGCTGCCAAGGGCAAAGAAAATGCCCTGTGAGAAGAACCTGCCGCCTTTGTACTCCGTGGTTTATGCCGACCCCGCCTGGGAATACCGGGTCTGGAGCAAAAAAGGCTCCGGACGGAGTGCCGAAAGCCATTACCCCACCATGCACCTGCCGGATATCTGTGCGCTGCCTGTGGCTGACATTTCAGCCAAGGACAGCGCACTTTTTCTTTGGACTACCTTCCCCTGCCTGCCGGAAGCCTTTCAGGTGATCCGTGCCTGGGGATATACCTACAAAAGCGTGGCTTTCGTTTGGGTAAAGAGGAATAAAAAATCCCCCGGCTGGTTTGTAGGCATGGGCTACTGGACAAGAGCCAACGCCGAGCTGTGCCTGCTGGCTACCAGGGGGCATCCCCGGCGTGTGGCCAAAAACGTGTGCCAGATTATCGACACGCCCATAGAACAGCACAGCAAAAAGCCGGATGAAACCCGTGACCGCATTGTGGCGCTCATGGGAGACGTGCCCCGCGTTGAGCTGTTTGCCCGTCAAAAGACGGCGGGCTGGGATGTGTGGGGCAATGAAGTAGAAAGCGACATCATTTTATAAAAGAAGGAGGTGGTGGTTTATGCCTTTTGTACCCGTACCCAAAGACCTCTCCAAGGTCAAAACCAAGGTTGCCTTAAACCTGACCAAGCGGCAGCTGATCTGCTTTAGCGCGGCTGCGGCCATCGGCGTTCCAGCCTATCTTTTCAGCCGGGAAACGCTGGGCAATGAGGGCGCGATGCTTTTAATGATCGGGCTGATGCTGCCGCTGTTCTTTCTCGCCATGTATGAAAAGGACGGGCAGCCCGCCGAAAAAATACTGCGCAATATCCTCCGCACCCGCCTCTGGCCGGAAGGACGGCCCTACCGGACAAGAAACCTGTATGAAATCATCGAAAAGGAGGGAAAAGACCTTGCCTGCCAAGACCAAACAACAGACGCGGCACAAAAAGCTTCCGCCGCAAAAAAGCCGCCAGAAGCCCAAACCCGCAACAGCAAAAAAGCCCGCTCCAAAGCCGTCCGGTAACCAGGGCGGCTTTGCCGCATCCATAAAGAAAAAATGCTTCGGGCGCGCCGACGCACCGGATTCCGCTCAGAAGTCCATCCCCTACAAAGCCATGTACAAGGACGGCATCTGCCGCGTGACCGACCGGCTGTATACCAAAACCATTGTTTTTGAGGATATCACCTACCAGCTGGCGCAGAACGAGGATAAGACGCAGATTTTTGAAAGCTACTGCGATTTCCTCAACTATTTTGACTCCTCTGTCAGCGTCCAGCTCTCCTTTATCAATCAGCGCGGAAATGTGGAAGAATTTCAGCAGTCCATTGACATTCCCGAGCGTGAGGACGAGTACAACTCCATCCGGCGCGAATACACCGATATGCTGAAAAACCAGCTTGCCAAGGGCAACAACGGCCTTGTGAAAGCCAAGTACATCACCTTCGGCATTGAGGCGGACAGCCTGAAAGCCGCCAAGCCCCGCATGGAACGGGTGGAGGCGGATATTCTCGCCAATTTCAAGACCATGGGCGTCAAGGCCCGTCCTCTCACGGGGCTGGAGCGTCTGGAAACCCTTTACGGGCAGTTCCATCCGAACGGTAAGGAAAAGCTGCGGTTTTCATGGAAGGATATTCCGAACACCGGGCTTTCCACCAAGGACTTTATCGCGCCCACCAGCTTTACCTTTAGAGAGGGCAAGACCTTCCGCATGGGGGAGCATTACGGAGCCGTGAGCTTTCTCCAGATACTGGCTCCGGAGCTGACCGACCGCCTGCTGGCGGACTTTCTGGAGCTGGATACCGCCATCACGGTCAACCTGCATATCCAAAGCATTGACCAGTCGGAAGCCATCAAGACCATCAAGCGCAAGCTGTCCGACTTGGAAAAAATGAAGATTGAAGAGCAGAAAAAAGCCGTGCGAAGCGGCTACGATATGGATATCATCCCCACCGACCTTGCCACCTACGGCAACGAGGCCAAAACGCTTTTGGAGGACTTGCAGAGCCGAAATGAGCGGATGTTTCTTGTCACCGTTCTGGTTTTGAACACGGCGGATCGGAAGCAGACGCTGGAAAACGACATCTTTCAGGCGGCGGGGATCGCGCAGAAATACAACTGTGCCCTGAAACGCCTGGACTACCAGCAGGAGCAGGGCCTGATGAGCAGCCTGCCGCTGGGACTGAACCATGTGGAAATCAAGCGTGGACTTACCACCTCGTCGGTGGCGATTTTCGTTCCCTTTACCACCCAGGAGCTGTTTCAGCGGGGAGAAGCCCTGTACTACGGGCTGAACGCCCTTTCCAGCAATCTCATCCTGGCCAACCGCAAGATGCTCAAGAACCCCAACGGCCTGTTTTTGGGGACGCCCGGCTCCGGCAAATCATTTGCCGCCAAGCGGGAAATTGTCAACGTGTTCCTTCTGACCGGAGACGACATCATCATATCCGATCCCGAGGCCGAGTATTTTCCCCTTGTGAGCAGGCTGGGGGGCCAGGTGGTGAAGCTGTCGCCGGTATCGACGCAGTTTATCAACCCCATGGACATCAACCCGGACTATTCCGACGACGAAGATCCCCTGACCTTAAAATCGGACTTCATCCTCAGCCTGTGTGAGCTGATTGTCGGCGGCAAGGAGGGCTTGCAGCCGGTGGAAAAAACCATCATTGACCGCTGTGTCCGCCTGGTCTACCGGGAATACCTCGCCAACCCCTCACCGGAGCGGATGCCCATTCTGGAGGACTTGTACAATCTGCTGCGCAAGCAGAACGAATCCGAAGCCCAACGCCTTGCCACGGCGCTGGAAATCTATGTGACCGGTTCTTTGAATGTATTCAACCACCGTACCAACGTGGATATCACCAACCGCCTGGTCTGCTACGACATCAAGGAGCTGGGCAAGCAGCTGAAAAAGCTGGGGATGCTCATTTTGCAGGATCAGGTATGGGGGCGTGTCACGGCCAACCGTGCCGCCCACCGCACCACCTGGTTCTACCAGGATGAGTTCCATCTGCTTTTGAAGGAGGAACAGACAGCGGCCTATTCGGTGGAAATCTGGAAGCGTTTCCGTAAGTGGGGCGGCATCCCGTCCGCCCTCACGCAGAATGTCAAAGACCTGCTTGCCAGCCGGGAAATCGAGAATATTTTTGAGAATTCCGACTTCATCTATATGCTCAACCAGGCGGGCGGCGACCGGCAGATTCTCGCAAAGCAGCTGGGTATTTCCCCTCACCAGCTGTCCTATGTCACCCACTCCGGAGCCGGGGAAGGACTGCTGTTTTACGGCAACACCATCATCCCCTTCATCGACCGTTTTCCCAAGGATACGGAGCTGTATTTGCTTTTAACAACGAAATTTAATGAGGTAAAAAATGGATAAACAAGGAGGTGTGTCCCGCGTATGAGTGATACTGCAACGCTCCAGAGCGCAGCGCTTCTGGAAAATGAGCATGTCAAGGAGTTATTGGCTATTTTAAAGGAAAACCGCGTCAGCAACCAGGATTTTATGAATGTCATCAACTATGTGGGGGCCATGGAACGCCAACTGGATACGGCGGTAAACGAGCTGATCGCCATGCGCCGGGAGCTTTCGGAGCTGCGGGATCAGCAATCCCATCCCGTGCGGATCGCCATGCAAAAGGCCATCCGTGCCCTGGAAGAAAAGATTACGGAAACGAGAGCGCGCCTGGAGTCCGTAAAAGCGGATATCATAGAGGGCTGCAAAAACGCCGTGGCCGCTTTCCGGGAAAAGGGCGTCGAGGCGCTTCATGGCCTTGATTCCTTCCTGCATATCCGGCAGGGCTTACAGGCGATACGCGACGGCATGGACAGGAACATTCAGTTTGACGAGCAGTCCATGAAGAAAATCGCCGGTATCAGCACCGAATACCACGAGGCCGGAAAGCATGTGAAAAACATAGGCCGGGCGGCGCTCGGGAAGGAAACGGTGCAGGAGGCAAAGCCCATGGGCAGGCTTGCAAAGGCAATGCAGGCTCCCTACCGTCTGGACCGCAGTTTTTCCGACGCCATCAAACAACAGGCTGTGTCGGCGCTTAACAGCCTTGATAAGCTGGAACAGCGGGTTCAGCTCCAACGGACGGATAAAACCGAGAAGGCCCGTGAGAAAAAGCCGTCCATCCTGCGGAATTTGCAGGACTTGAAAGAACAGGCGGCGCAGACACCGAAAAAAGCGCCGGTTTCCCAGCAAAAAAAACAGGAGGCCAGCCTGTAAATGCCAAGCGGTGCGGCCTGCCGTCCACAGGAGGTGAGACTGAAACTTGTCACGAAAAAAGAAATATCAGGCCAAGGATAAAATCCTTCATAAAATGACCCGCGACGGGCTGGTGGAGGTCAATGCCGCCACCGGTCAGGAAATCCGTGTCAGCAAGCGTGACGCGGATTTTCGCCTGCGGGCGGGCGACGCCCCGGAACGGGCGCAGCCATCCCCCCGCGCATCTGATAAACCCCATAAACAGCGCCGGGCGATTCCCGTGCAGGGCGTTCCTGACAGAGGAGCAAAGCAGCCGGACACTTCGGCGGCTTCCAGTCTGCCTCCGGTACAGATTGTCCCCGGCGGTAACAGCGCCGGAATACCGGAACATACGGAAGAACCGCTGTCAGCCGAAAGCTCCGTACCCAATGCCGCAGTTTCCGGGCTTGCCCATACCCTGCGTTCCCGGCACGGGCGGCGCGGCCAATCTATACAAGCGGGCAAAATTAACCACCGGGGAAATACGGAGTCTGCGGACAGAGCGAGTACAGACAGTTCGGATTCTTCCGATACCCCTAAAACCTCAGCTGCCGCAAAACAGAAAAAAACTGCCTACTATCAGAAGTTTTATAAGGAAAGCCATTCTCAAGCTGAACACCCATCGTCAACCCACAACGCGCCGCCCCAGGGCCAGACGGCTTCACTGGGCAGGCTGCAATTTGCCGCAGAGGAACAGGCTCCGTCCGGAAAGAAGCTGCCGCAAGCCCGGCGAAAATCGGAGCAGACCGCCAAACGACTGGAAAAGGCGCGGCAAACGCTTCTTCCAAAGAAGAAAAAACGTACCGGCAAGCTGGGATTTGAACCGGAGATAAAATCCAGCCGGGAACATTTGCGTGAGCCGCTCCCGCTCTGTCCGGCCAGTGCCGCTACGGATTTTGTCCTGGGCGCCGTCCAGGGCAAGCTCCGCCAGGCCGAACAGGAAAATGTGGGAACGGAGGCCGCCCACAAGGGAATGTTGCTGTCAGAACGGGGCGTCCGCACCGCTTACCGGTTCCATAAAACCGCGCCATACCGCCGCGTGGCAAGGCTGGAACGGCTTTCGTCCAAACACAACGCCGAGCTTGCCTATCAAACGCTGCTGCGGGAAAATCCCAGACTTGCGAGCAATCCTCTGTCCCGTTTTCTCCAGAAGCAGAAAATCAAGCGCCAGTACGCGAAAACGGTACGGGAATCCGCGCGGCTGACCGACCGGATCAAAAAGCTCGGTGCCGCAGGCGGCAAAGCGCTTCGGCTCGCCGCCAGTCTTGTGCGCAGTCACCCCATGGCGGTGGGCTTTCTTGCCCTGCTGCTGCTTTTGATGTTCTCCTTCTCCGCGCTCTTTACCTCCTGCACCAACATGGCGCTGGGCGGGCTGTCCTCGATTGTCCTGTCCAGCTATACCGCGGACGATGCGGACATTGACGGCGCGGAGCTTGCCTATACGGAATGGGAAACCGATTTGCAGCTGCAGATTAACCGCGCCGAGGACGATCACCCCGGATATGATGAGTACCGCTATCAGGTGGATGATATCAGCCACAATCCATTTGAACTTATGGCCTATCTGTCCGCCGCCTATCAGGATTTTCAGTTTTCCACCATTCAATCGGAGCTGCGTCGAATCTTTAACGCACAGTACACGCTGGAATTTGTGGAGGAAACGGAAATCCGCTATCGCACCGAAACCTACACCGACCCGGTAACCGGCGAGGAATCCGAGGAGGAAGTGCCCTACGAATGGCATATTCTCAATATCAAGCTGACCTCCAGGTCTTTTACCGGGGTCATTATGCCGGAGCTTGATACGGAAGAACGGGAAATGTACGACCTGTATATGCAGACCGGGGGCAACCGCCAGTACATTGCCAGTCCCTTTGATTTTGACTGGATACCCCTTGTGACCAGCTGCTACGGCTGGCGCGTCCATCCCGTGACCGGAGAAAAAAATTACCATAAGGGAATCGACATTGCCGTTCCCACCGGCACGGATATTCTGTCCGGACAGGACGGGACGGTAACACAGGCGGCCTTTGACGCGGACGGCTACGGCTGGTATATCGTGGTGGAGGGCAAGGACGGTCTGGTTTCCAAGTATGCCCACTGTAATACCCTGCTGGCCGAAGTCGGCCAACAGGTCAAAAAGGGCGAGGTCATTGCAAAATCCGGCAACACCGGCACCTCCACGGGGCCGCATCTGCATCTGGAGGTCTTAAAAAACGGGAGCTATCTCAATCCGCTGTTCTTCGCGGAAAGCCCCGGCGATGAAAGTGATTAACACCAAGAAGGAGGAATATCAACCTATGAACCCCAAACTGCTGAAAGTGAAGGAAGAAATTACGAAAACCAAGGATAAGATCGCGGATATGCAGGCCCGGCTCCGGGAGCTGGAGCGTCAGAAAACCGAGCTGGAAAATGCCGAGATTGTGGCCATCTTCCGCAAGGAAAGAATGACCGAGGAGGAATTTGCGCAGTTTATCAGCGCAATGGGACAAAAAGGAGCCGCTCCCGCCCCTTTCCGCCACACCGAAAAGGAGGCCGACCATGAGGAATAACCGATGGATGTTTCTTGCGCTCATGTTGTTTATGAGCGCGTTTTTTCTGCCGGTAACGGCTTATGCGTCCGGCCCGGCTGACAGCAGGGCACCGGTAATCAGCGCCAGAGTGTCGGAGAAAACGCTGGTGATTGAGGCCAGTGACGAGGATTCCGGTGTGGAATCCGTTTTTATTGACGGACAGGAAACCGCATACCCTGCCGAAGGGCCGCTGGAGGCGGACTTGTGGAACTATGCCGGAGCCGGACAGTATGTTTCAGCCTATGCAGTGGACTATGCCGGGAACCGCTCCGGCACCGTGAAAGTGGAAAATCCGTACTATAAGGCTTCGCTGACAGAGGATGAAACAGACGAATCCGCCGTTCCCGAGCAAAGCAGCGCCTTTACCCCGGACGGTTCCGGCACCGTGCTGGATAACGTCACGGATGAGGAAGGCAAGGAGTTTTTCACCATCACCACACCGGATGAAAATATATTCTATCTCATCATAGACCGCGCGCGGGAGGACGGTAATGTCTACTTTCTGAATGCCGTTACCGAGGACGATCTGCTTTCCCTTGCCCAAAAGGAGGACAGCGGAAAGAACGGCGAAAGTGCCGTTCCTACATCGGAATCCGCTTCCGAGCCGGAAGCTTCACCGGATTCCGGCGAGACCGCATCCGGGCAAAATCAGAGCGGCGGCGACTCCACGCTGATTTTTGTACTGCTGGCGGCGGTAATTGCTGGCGGCGCAGGCTACTATTTTAAGATATATAAGCCAAAGCATCAGGCGGCCGACGCGGAGGAACCCGAATACGACGAAAATGACGAAGAATACGATACGGAGCCGGATATACCTGACTCTGAGGACACGCAGGACGATTTTCTGTCGCCGGAGGATGAATTCGGAGACCCGGACGATCCCCCGGAGGAGGAAGATCAGCTGTAACAAAGAGGCGAAGGTTTGTGCTGGAAGTGCAGGCCATCCCGTGCTATACTGTCTTTTATCGAGAGGGTGACCAAGATGAACCAACAGGAAATAGCCGGCAGGGTGCATTTGTCCATGTACCGGCAGCTGCAAAAGGACGGCGTGGCAACGCCGGTTCAGGTGCTGATGGACGTGGGTGTCCTTTCTGCCGGGGACTATGAGAACTGGCGTTTCGGGCGGGTGGATTATCTGGAACGGGTATGCAGCGCCAATCTCCATAAGCTCTCCTATATCGTGAAAGAAATCCGCGCGTATGCCCGGAAAAACGGCTTAAAGGAATCCTGGACATTTTATAAGCGCTGGGGACGCAAGGGGCAAAAGCCCTCCGTCCGGCTGCACTTTTCAAAATCCGGCGGCGAAGCCATTGAGAAAAGCTACGCGACCCATTATATTTCCCCGAAGCTGACCCAAAAGCGGCAGGAAAACGGCAATAGCCGCCCTGCGCCGCCTGAACCTGAAACCAACTGAAAACAAACCGATCAAAAGCACCGGTGATTTGCTATCAAAGCAGATCACCGGCGCTTTTGTTATGCAAAGAAACGGAGGGAATCATTCTTGAAACTGATTATCGCAGAAAAAAACAGCGTCGGCCAGGCCATTGCCGCCGTCCTTGGCGCAAAGGAACGAAACAGTGGCTATCTGGAGGGCGGCGGATATCTGGTGTCCTGGTGTGTGGGGCATCTGGCGGGGCTGGCCCGGCCCGAAGCCTACGATACGAGCTATGACAAGTGGCGTTACGGGGATCTGCCCATCCTGCCAAAGCAGTGGCAGTTTGCCGTGGGAAAGGACAAACGGAAGCAGTTTGACGTACTGCGCGGCCTGATGCGCCGGGAGGACGTGACGGAGGTCGTCAACGCCTGCGACGCCGGACGGGAGGGAGAACTGATTTTCCGCACCGTCTATCATCTGGCGGGCTGCGCCAAACCCATGAAACGGCTGTGGATATCCTCCATGGAGGATACCGCCATCCGCAGGGGCTTTGACGGGCTGAAACCGGGCGGTGAATACGACGGGCTCCATCAGGCTGCCCTGTGCCGCTCCCAGGCGGACTGGCTGGTGGGAATCAACGCCACAAGACTGTTTTCGGTGCTGTATCGGCAGACGCTGAACATCGGGCGCGTCATGACGCCCACACTGGCGCTCTTGGTACAGCGCGAAGAGGAAATTGCCGCCTTTGTGAAAACCCCCTTTTATATACCGGAGCTGGACTGCGGAGGCTTTACGGTTTCCGGGCAAAGACAGCAGAACCGTTCGGAGGCTGAGACGATCCGCGCCGCCTGCGACGGCAGACCCGCCGTGGTGACATCGGTGCAGCGGCAGGAAAAGGAAACCACCCCGCCCAGGCTCTATGACCTCACCACCCTCCAGCGGGAGGCGAACCGGTTATTCGGCTTTACGGCGCAGCAGACCCTGGATTATCTACAGAGCCTGTATGAAAAGAAGCTGGCGACCTACCCCCGCACCGACAGCCGGTTTTTAACGGAGGATATGGCGGCGGGGCTTCCTGTCTTAGTGAATCAGGCGGCGCTTGTGGTGCCGGGGATTCGCGGCAAGGCGGCTGTCACCTGCGATGCGGGACTGGTAACGGATAACAGCAGGGTAAGCGACCACCACGCCATTCTTCCCACCATGGAAATCCGAAACGCCGATCTTGCGGCTCTGCCCTCCGGCGAACGGGACATTCTGTTTCTGGTTTCCGGCCGCCTGCTCTGCGCCGTGGCAGAGCGCCACCGCTATGCGGAGACCGTGGTCACGGTGGGCTGTGAGGGAAATTCCTTTGAGGCAAAGGGGAAAACCGTTCTGCACGGTGGCTGGAAAACCATTGACGCCGCATACCGCACCGCGCTCAAAAGCAAGCCGGAGGAAAACGGCGAACCCGCCTCTCTGCCGGAATTAACCGAGGGGCAGCGCTTTGTGGCTGTCCGGGCGGCGGTAAAGGAGGGCTTTACCACACCGCCCAAGCACTATACCGAGGATACTCTTTTAAAAGCCATGGAAACAGCCGGTTCCGAGGAGACGCCGGAAGATGCGGAGCGCAAGGGCTTAGGAACGCCCGCCACCCGCGCCGGGATTTTAGAAAAGCTGGTGAAAACCGGTCTTGTGGAGCGGAAGAACAAGCAGCTTCTGCCCGCGAAAAAAGGCATTAACCTTATTGCCGTCCTGCCGGAGGTCTTAAAATCCCCTATGCTCACCGCCGAATGGGAACACCGGCTGAAGCTGGTGGAGCGCGGCGGGCTCTCCGATACGGAATTTATCGGTGAGATCACCGCCCTGACTGCCGGGCTGGTAAAGGATAATTCCGCACCCAATCTGGATTTTATGCGCCTGTTCCCCGCACCGGTGGGAAGTCACGGCGAACCCGTGGGCGTCTGCCCCCGCTGCGGCGCTGCGGTACGGGAGGGCAAGAAAAGCTTCTATTGTGAAAATCGGGACTGCGGCTTTGCCCTCTGGCGTTATAGCCGGTTCTTCGTCTCCGCGAAAAAGGAACTCACAAAGGAAATCGCCGCCGAACTGCTGGAAAAGGGGCGCGTTTCCATGTCCGGGCTGTACAGTCCAAAGACCGGAAAGACCTACCGCGCCGTGGTGGTGCTGGAGGATACGGGCAAATACGTCAATTACAAGCTGGAATTTGAAAAAGGAGGCCGAAAATGAGCGGACGCACAAGGAATCATTCAGCGGGGAATCCCTCCGGCTCCAATCCCTTAAAAAACGCGGAAATGGCGCTGGAGGGCAACTACAATCAGATTGACGGCCTGATCAACAACGAAAAGCCGCGTTATGACCTGACTAACGGTCAAAGCTACGAGGATCTGCGGGAGCTTGCCCCGGAAACCCTGCCGGAGGAAAAGCTGTCGGTGCTGGAGCGGCTGGCCCAGGCCAAAGTCCAGGCGGAAGCCCTGCCTGAGCCGGAGGAATACGCTCCGCTGCGGGAGCGGTAGACTTTACGGATGATCATGAAGGGAGGCGACATTGCATTTGAAATTTGTGAAAAACCGAATCTTTTTAAGCGCCCTCTGCCTCTTATTGGCGGCGGGCGTTGCTTTTTTTCTCCTGCCGCGCTTTTACGAGGATAAAAGCGCTACGGTAACGGTGCTGCGGGCGGCGCAGGATATTCCTGCCGGTACGACGATTACCGAACAGATGCTGACCTCCGCCGAGGTCGGCGGCTACGGCCTGCCGGAGGGAATTGTAACCGATAAGACGCAGCTGGTGGGCAAGGTGGCGCAGACCGCCCTTGTTCAGGGGGATTACTTCTTCCCGCAAAAGGTGGGCAGTTATCTTGCCGACGAGCAGCTTGACCGGATTGCCGAAAACGGCCAGCGCCTTGTTACCGTCAGTATTGAGAGCATTGCGGCAGGACTGTCCTCCCACCTTTTGGCGGGGGATACCGTGACGGTGGCGGTCTTTTTTGAAAAGGCATCGGACGGGCAGACAACCGCGCCCCAGGTCATCGTCTACCCCGAGCTGGCCGGCCTGACGGTCTACAGCGTGGAAAACGCCAAAACCGAGGATACCGCCGAAATCCGTTCCGAGCGGGAGGACAGCCAGTCCTCTTCCAGCGATCTGGTGGCAAAGGCCGTGACCCTGATCGTCACGCAGGAGCAGGCCGAAACGCTGATTCAGGCGGAGTACACCGGAACACTCCACCTGATTTTCGAGGAAAGGGGTGTGAGCCATGAGTAAAATCCTGACCGTGTGGGGCGGCGGGCACTGCGGAAAAACGACCTTTGCGGTAAGCCTTGCCTTTGCGCTGGCAAACCGCGGCCTGCTGGTGGGGCTGGTGTCCTCCAACCTGATTTACGGGGAGCTGCAAACCTTTTTCGGGCAGGCGGTTCCCAGGGAAAAAGGGCTGTTTGCGGCCCTTCGCGGGGAAAACCCGAATCCGGGGGAGCTGTTTACGTCCAGCGGGGAAAACAAGAACCTGTTTTTCCTGTCCGTACCTACCCGGTATACGGGCCTGCTGTTTGAGGCGGTCACGCTGGAAAAGGCCGAGACCCTTTTGAACAATGCCGCGCTGATGTTTGATGTTCTGATTGTGGACGGCAGCGCTCAGCTTGCCAATCCCGTCTCCGGCGTGGGACTGTGGCTTGCGGATACGGTGCTGACCCTGCATCGGCCCTCTGTCGCCGCCTGGCTGTGGCAGACAGGGGTTACCGTCTTTGTGCGGGAGCTCCACCTGGCCGAAAAGCAGACCCATATCCTGCTTTCCCCAAACGGCAGCTTTGATGAAAAGACCTACCGGGATATGACAAAGCTGGCTTTTGCCGGGGAGCTTCCCTATGTCAGACGGGCCGCCGAGCTGGAAAACGCCGGTACGCCCCTGTATCTGTACCGTGACCGGGAATGCAGGCGCTACAGGCGAACGCTGGATAAACTGGCCGGTACGCTGATCGGGGGTGAATCCTCATGAGCGGGAACGAACGATTTTCCGTCAACGACCTGATTTACAGAGCCAACAAGCGGCGCTCCGATATGGGCGACGCGGTAAAAGCCCAGGACTACGGCGAAATCCTGGATAAGCTGCAACGGCTGATCGCCAAAAACCATTCGGCGGAGCTGGCCGAGGTGCTGTACGCGCCGGAAGCCGAAGGCCGCTTAAAAGACCTGATTATCCGCTACTTAAACAGCGAACAGCTGGTAGCAAAGGATGTGGGCAACATTTCCGAGCTGGTGGACGCCGTTTATTTCGATATGGCCGGGATGGGCCTGCTTTCCCCGTACTTGCAGGATGCCGAAACGGAGGAAATCAACGTCAACGGCTCCGAAGGCGTATGGGTGCTGTACAAAGACCGGAAGATCCGGCTGAATGAAACCTTCGGCAGCCCGGAAGCCTGCGCCAACATTGTGAGAAAGATGAGCCGCTTTGGGAACGTGATTTTAGATGGTTCCAAGCCCATCGGAGACAGCTATATCGCAAAGGGAGTGCGTATGTCCGGGGCGATTGAGCCCTGCGTTGACCCCGACGCCGGAGCCATTGCTTCTATAAGGAAGCAGAAGCCCTCCTATGTGACCCGGAAAAACCTGATCGGCTGGGATACCGCCACCGCCGACGAGCTTGACTTTCTGACGCTGTGCGTCAACAACGGTGTTTCCGTCGCCATTGCGGGAGCCACCGGCAGCGGCAAGACCGCCGATATGGGGTACATTTTAAGCACCGTGCCGCCGGAAAAGCGCATTGTCACCATTGAGGACACAAGAGAGCTTTCCTTAGCTCAGTATGATAAAGACGGCATAATGCTCAACGATGTCATCCACCTGCTGACCAAGGAGGAGCCGAACCCCGTCACCATGCTGGACTTATTAAAGCTCTCCCTGCGGCTGCATCCCAAAATCCTGGTTCCCGCCGAAATGCGCGGCAAGGAAGCGCTGACTGTGCAGGAGGCCGGGCGCACCGGACACACCATTGTCAGCACCCTCCACGCCAACAGTGCGCGGACGGCCTACGAGCGTATCCTGACCATGTGCCTGGAAGCGGGCACCGCCCTGTCGGAGGAACGGCTGCTGAAAAACATTGTGGAAGCCTTTCCGATCATGCTCTTTAAAATGCAGCTGCCCGACAACTCCCGAAAATACATGGAAATCTTTGAGGCCACCGGCGTCCAAAACGGCGAAGTGGCGGGAAACACACTGTTTCAGTATGCGGTTGACCATTACGAAAGGGACGCGGGCGGCAGGATTGTCAAAGCAGTCGGCGCACACCGTCGGTTGGGGAACCTTTCCCCGGCCCTTGCCGAACGTCTGCTGATCGGCGGTGTTCCGGGAGAGGAAATACGCCGTTTTTCAGAGGGAGGTGCGGCATGACCTCTATCCAGACTGCGCTGACGGGTGTATTTCTGCTTATCAGCTTTGCCGCGCTTATTCTGCTGCGGCCTATTTTATCCTTACCGCAAAATCCCTTAAAAAAGCGCCGGTTGGCCGTCAGCGGAGCCAAGCTCAAAGTCACCGAGCGGATCAGCCTCCATTTTGCCACGCTGTTCCGTCAGACACGCTGTACGGGAAACAAGTTTCTTGCCCTCGTGCTTGCTTCGGCAGCCGGGGGCTTTTTAGCGGGGCTGCTGCTATTTGGCGGCGCACAGCTGGCGGGTGTCATGGCAGTTTGTGTCCTGCCAGCTCCATACTTCTATTTGACCGTAAAAAGCTCCGCCGCCGCAAGAGAAGAAATAGAGGGACTGGAAAACACCATGTCCATCATCACCAACGCCTACGCGGGCTGCGACGACATCATCCGGTCGGTGGAGCTGTATGTGGAGGAAAAAAATCGGGATGTCCCGCCCCATCTGAGAGTGACAACACCCTTTGATGAATTTGTCACGGAAATCCGGCTGGTCAATCCCGATATGGTGCATGGAATGTACCGCCTTGCGGCCAAAATCCGAAACCGTTATTTTAACGAATGGGTCAAAACCCTGATTCTATGCCACCAGGACAGGCGGCTGAAATTTGCCCTGTTTCCCATTATCAAGGCCATGAATGACGCAAAGTCCATGCAGGTGGAAAGCGACGGCATGATGGTTCGGGTATGGCGGGATTATCTCATGACGGCGGGTCTGATGATTTCCATTATCCCCATGATGCGCTTTGCCAACGCCGAATGGTTTTACCTGCTGACCGGAACACCCATAGGCAGAGCGCTGATTATTCTGATGCTGCTGACTGCCCTTGCCACCGCCTTTTACGTTATGAAGGCCACAAGACCCGCCAACCGATAGGAGGAATGCCCTTGTTTTACCAGCTTATTTTAATGATCCTGCTGACTGCGGCAGGCGTTCTGATATGCAGGCAGCTTCTCAAAATCCCGAAGCTGAGCATGAAAAAGAACCTAAAGCACTTGCAGCCCGAAAAGGAAGCCGCGGGAAACCGGATGTTAAACCGGTTTATCATGCCCCTTGCAAGACCCCTTTCCCGTTTTATTCCCCTCGATCCGGTAAAGGAGGCGCGCATGGCCGCCATGCTTTGGCGGGGCGGCTCAGCACTGACGCCAAAGGAGTATTATGCCAGAGCCGTGATGTGCTCTCTGCTCACACTGCCCCTTGCGCTGCTGTTTGTCCTGCTGGGAGCCGGAAAGCTCGCGCCCCTGATTGCATTGCTGGCACTGGTGGTTTTCCGGCACTTTACCACGGACTTAAACGACCGGATGAAGGAAAAGAAAAAGCGCATCGAAGCGGAACTGCCCGGCTTTGTCCGCTCTATCTTATACCGTCTGGAGGATAACCGTCACGACGGCAGCCGGACGGTGGTGCAGGCGGATCTCATCCAGATTTTTGAGGACTATTTAAAGGTTGCCAGCGATGCGTTCCGGGAGGACGCAGCCATCCTGGTAACGGAGATGAAAGCAAAAAATATCGAAGCCGCCCTGCGAAACTTCAACCAGCGCCTGGGGCTCACCGAGGTTTCCTTTCTGGTGAACGCCCTGATCGGGCTGCACCGGGGAGAGCATCAGGGCGAAGCGCTCTCGTATCTGGCGCGGGATATGGACATCAAGGCCAAGGAAGCTTTGAGAAAACGTCTGGACAGTCTGCCGCGCCGGGTGAAAATCGCCAGTATCCCCCTTGTGGCCATTACGGTGATCAGCCTGTTCTATGTCATCGGTTCCCACCTGATGCGTTCCATGGGAGGACTGTTTTAACCGTGAAAACGGGGAGAAACCCCTTTTCAAAATACATTTTTATGGAGGTAAACACATGCAGAGTATCAAAAACGCAAGCACCCATTTCACAGAAAGGAGAACGAATTCCATGAAAAAGCACCTGACAAGCGCCTTTTTAAGGGCGAGGAACGCGCTGGCAAACCCCGGCGGCGATCAGATGACCGGCTGGCTCATCGTCGTGCTGATTGTGGTCGTGGTCGGCGCGGTCTTTATGACCCTCTACCAGGGCTCAATCACGCAGATTTGGAACAGCATCGTGTCCAAGATCACCGGCCTGCTCAGCTAATAGGCAGGATATCCGGCAGTACAGGAGGGGGCGCAGGCCCCCTCTTTTCCTTATCCCAGCCACAAAACCCAAAATTAAAATTAACGGAGGTATGTTCTTATGTTTAAGACAATGAAAAACAAAATCCAGACAGCGGCTATGAAAGCCCGCAATGCCCTGACCAATCCCAGCGGCGACCAGATGACCGGCTGGCTCATCGTCGTGCTGATTGTGGTCGTGGTCGGCGCGGTCTTTATGACCCTCTACCAGGGCTCGATCACGCAGATTTGGAACAGCATCGTGTCCAAGATCACCGGTCTGCTCAGCTGACGGGCAGTCTATCCGGCAGTACGGGAGGGGGCGCAGGCCCCCTCCTTTCCTTATCCACAGAACCCAAAATCAAATTTTATGGAGGTATCAATTATGTTCAAGACAATGAAAAACAAAATCCAGAGGTTGGCTATGAAAGCCCACAGCACACTGGCCAATCCCAGCGGCGACCAGATGACCGGCTGGCTCATCGTTGTGCTGATTGTGGTGGTGGTCGGAGCCATTTTCATGACGCTCTATCAGGATTCCATCGCCACCATTTGGAACAGCATCGTATCCAAAATCACCGGCCTGCTCAGCTAAACAGCCGTGCGGCCCATTTAACCAACAGGAGGTGCAGAGCAAATGAACAGCAGGCACCGGGGCGGACGGGGGAGATTTTCTCCCCCGTTTCCCTTTTCTAAGCTGCTTTCCGGACGAAACGGGAGCAGCTACTTTGATTTGATGATCAAAACGCTGGTGGTGCTGTCCCTCATGGTGACGGTCATCAGCTTCCTCAGCATATTTACAACCTACCTGAACTTAAATCACGTCTGCCGTCGTGTTGTCCGCGTCGTGGAGCTGGAGGGACAGGTTTCCGACCGGGCTTATGATACCTTTTACCGGCTGAAGCTGCAAACCGGACTGTCGCCGGAAATGACGGTGGAGGATGTCACCTATCAGGAGGATCAGAAAATCCAGCTGCGGGACACCTTTACCGTTACCATGACCTATGATTACACCTTTACCATTTTTACGCCCAGCTTCGCCCCGCCCATAGAAATTAAAATCCCCATGAAAGTCAGCATCAACGGAATGTCGGAAAAATACTGGAAGCTCTCACCGTGAGCGCCGGAAAGGAGGGAAACACCGTGGGAAACGTAAAAAACATGTTGAAGAACCGCAGAGGCGACGCCTTTGTGTTTCTTCTGATCCTGATTTTCTTCATCCTGACCCTAGCGGCCATCCTGATGGAATATTTCCGTATGGAGAGCCTGTATCAGCAGGCGGAATATGTCCTCCAGCGCGGCGTGAACAGCGCCGTGGAGTATGCCATGCGCGACGAGTACCGCAGGGACGGCTATCTCCTGCTGGATACGGAGGAAGCGCAGACCCAGCTGTATGAATATCTTCATGACAGCATGGGGCTGGACGCAGAGCTGAACAAATACGCGGGTACACAGTGGAATTACCGGCTGGAAATCAAAGAGCTTCTGGTGACGGAAAGCCCGCCCCGGCTGACGCTGACCGGGGAAATCGTATCCCGCAGTGTGTTCAGCTTCCTGACCGGCGAGGTGCGGCTTCCGTTTACCATATCCAGCGTCAATACCCAAACAACAGAAGGAGGTTTGGAATGAAACGAAACTATTTGCTCATCCTGCCGCTGCTGCTTTTGTGCTGCCTGCTTTTTCCCACGAAGGCATTTGCGGCAACGGACAGTGATATTCATATCGAAGTCACATCCCCCATTGACAGCCTGACAAGCGAAAGCGGCGTTGTGGCCGTGGAACAGTTCCCGGCTGAAATCCCTATTTCCGTTACCGCCTCCACCGGAACGCTGACAGAAATCAAGCTGCAATATGAGGACGGCTGGCGCATGATCCCGTCCGAGTATGTCCTTGGAATCGAAAGCAAGGAAAAATGCGGCCCCTATACCATCACCGCCAAAACCGACGAGGGCGCGGTCATGATGGTAACGGTCAACGTGGTCTTTCAGGTAAAAGCCACCTATGACACGAGATACCGCACCATCGGCATGAACATCACCGAAATCTATGACGGAGAGACACAGCTTGTGTCCTTTCCGGAGCCGCAGCGCATCGACATGGTAAACGCCAATACCGTGGCGGACTACGAGCAGGAGCGCATTGCCGCCTGGATCGGCAGGCAGGACGGCGGCACCTACACGCTCTGCGGGAGCCTTGTGGTGGAAATCCATAATATTGCCACCGGCGATATTTACGGCATCTACGACACCGATACGGAGTTTGAGGAACTGACCGCCCGCTTCGGCTGGACGAAAAAGGCGCTGGTTGCCTTTGAAACCATGGGAAATACCGAGCTTTCCTATCAGGCTCCCGTTCCCGTTAATGTGGAAGCGACCTGGTGTGACGGGGAGAAGCAGGAAATCTACGGAACCCTCACCGCCCAGGATAAGGGAGTGCCGGAGCTTTTATATCCCTATCAGACCACCTCCGTCACCTTCCATAAGAACGATATTTCTCTGTCCAGAAACTTCTCCTACCTGGGGCTGGAATGGGATTACACCCCGGACAGCGCGGAGTATGCCGACGAGGAAAGCCAGACGCAGACAGAAATCACACAGAAAATCCATTACCAGCTTCCCGCCGCAGACTTCTATTTTAAGTTTGAACCCACCGAAGGAAACGACCTGTCCGTGGTAATCCGCGCCCCCGCGACAGTCAACCGGGGGGCGGATTACTCCTTTACGGTCATTTACAGGAACAGCGGAGAAAGCTCCGCCTATGACGTACCCCTCCAAGGAACCGTTGATGAGGCCGCGATACAGGAAATCCCCGCCATGCAGGACTTCTCCCCCAATCAGAGCAAGACCTACACGGTAACACGCACGGCGGACACGGCAGCGGATGAAATTCAGCTGTGGGCCAATATCGGCGTACCGGAGGGCTTTGTTGACGGCAATCCCCAAAACAACACCGCCACGGCGGTCATAAAAATCGTTGACCCCGAGCCGGAACCGACGCCGGAGGCTGCTCCCGATGATCCCGGCGATCCGGATAACCCGCCCGACCAGCCGCCTGACGAAAAAGAAAGCTGTGACCTTTCGGCGGAAATTCTGGCCGCTCCCACGGTTTATGAACAAGAGGAATACAGCTTTACCGTCAGCTTCACCAATCAATCCGAGGTGAGCCTGCGCGCTGTGCCTCTTTCGGGTACGAATAATGAGCAGAGCCTTTCGGAAATTCCGGCGACAGCGGACTTCGCTCCGGGAGAGACCAAAACCTATACGATAACCGGAACAGCGGGCAGCGCCGGGGAGGTTTACCGCCTGTGGGCCCATGTGGACGCTCCGGACGGCTTTGAGGATGAAAACCCCGTGAACAATACCGCCGTAACTACAGTTACCGTTGTGGAAAAACCGGATACGCCGGATGATCCGGATAACCCCGACACTCCCGACGACCCCGACACGCCGGATACTCCCGATACACCGGATGACCCCGAAGATCCGGACAACCCCGATACTCCTGACAATCCAGACACGCCCGACACACCGGTTTCCAGAACCTGCGACGTGTGGACGAATCTGTCCACGCCGCCCACGGTCTATGAGAAAGAAGGCTACAGCTTCACCGTATACTTTGCCAATTCCACCGGCAAGACACTGACGGATGTGCCGCTTTCCGTGACCATCAACGGCCGACCGGTTTCCTCCGTGCCTGCCACGGCTCATTTCACGGCGTATGAGAAAAAATCCTACACGGTTACCGCGACGGCCGGAGCAAAGGGCGAGCCGCTGTATATCGTGGCTGAAATCTCCCCACCTGACGGATACACCGATGAAAATCCGGCCAACAACCGGGTTTCCGCTGAAATCATCGTGCTGGAAAAGCCCTACGATCTGGATGTGCAGCGTATCACCCCCGACCGCTACAGGGAAAACCAGACCGTTGTCACCACCATTAAGGTAGGCAACCGGGGCAGCCTTGACTTTACACCGGGACAGAATGTGACCGTTCTGTTTGAAATCCCGGAGCTGTCCTTCTCCCAACGCATGACTGCGGTTATTATGAAAAAGGATACCTGGAACACCGTTTCCCTGTGCTGGGATACCCCAAACGTGCAGTCCGATCAGGCCATTACCCTGATTGCCACGATTAACCCGGATGGGGCGCTGAACAACGAAAGCAGCGACGATAACAATGTCTACATCCGGCAGGCGGTCATTGAAAACGTCGTCTACGAGACTCCCGAGGAAAGCGAGGCTCTGCCCGACCCGCCGCAAAGAACCGGTCAGTCCCGCGTAACCTGGTGGGAGCAGCGGTATGAAAACGGCCAGTTTGTCTGGCATGAATACTACGCGGAGTTGAGTGTGAGCGCCACGCTGGAATACGCCACAAAGGAAAACGGGTATCTGAAATCCGGCTACGGCTACTCCATTGCGGTTACGCCCACCGTCCGCACCAACTACGACAAGCCGGAGCTGATTACCAACCCGCAGACGGCGGAACTCTATCTGCCGGAGTACCGCTATGAAACCGCCATTCCCCTTGTCCGGGAGGGCGGTCAGTTTATCTTTGCGGAGAATCCCGCTTCTCCCTTCCTTTATCGGAAGCAGTACCTTCCCCTCTGGTTCCCCGACGATACGGACTATATCGCACAGCTGCTGGTGACCGACGTGCATACGCCGGGCGGAACCCTGTCGAAATGGATCATCGGCGGGGAGCTGCAAATCCGGGTGGCGGACAGCATGTATTCCGATGATGTCACCACGGCGGACTGATGCTCGCGCTTTTTTATACCGTCCCCCTTATATGGGCGGCGGTTTCCGATTACAGAAAGCGGATCATTCCCGACTGGACCTGGATCAGTATCCTTGTCCTCGGGCTGGCATCCGCTTTCTTGCTGCCCGTACCGCCCCTTTATGAAAGAATTGCGGGATTTTTTCTGCCGGGGCTCTGCCTTTTATGGCTTGCCGTAAAATTCGGCGGTGTGGGCGGCGGCGATATCAAGCTGACGGCGGCCATGGGCTTTGCGTTCGGGCTGTATGCCCTGGCTGCGATCCTTTTTCTTGCCCTGCTTCCGGCCTGCGTGTACGCAAAGGCGACCAGGCAAAGAAGCGTTCCGCTGGCCGTCTTTCTATGCGTCGGCGCGTTTGGGTATGCCGCCGCTTTGCTGGCGTTTCACCTGATTTGAGAAAGGAGTGACTTTGATGGAAGAAGAAAAACGGATGATAGAAAATTACGAAGTGAAACACACCGTACACCTTGGAGGCGGCGAGGTAGTGCTGGCGGAGGATGCCGCTGCCGCCCAGCCGTTTCTGGTATGCGACTGCGCCTGGGATAACCCGTTCAGCGTGGATGTTTACACCAATATCGCGGTTGGAACGGATTATCTGAACGCGATGAAGGAATTTGTCAGCCGGGTAAACCGGCGTGTTGCGCAGATTGAGCAGGAACGCGCCCAGCGCGGCATTTCCGCGGTTCCCCTGACCGGTGAGGACTGCATTCCGGGGAGTCAGCACGGGGATTACACCAACCAGCTGATTGTGATCCGCCCGGAGCGGTTAGCGCCTGCCGCGCGTACCGCCGACCATCAGCTGCTCCTTGCTACCGGGGGCAACGGCTGCTCCCCGGACGCTTTGGGAACGGCGGTATTCTGCCAGAACCTGTTTACCGGCGAATCCATGCGCTGGGAACGGTATCATGTGGCCGGTGTGATCCGGCCCGACCGTACCCCGCAGTGGGCAAAGGAAAAGCTGGCGGCTCTGCAAAAAAGCGAAAAAAAGCCGTCCCTGCTTGGAACGCTGGAGGCCGCAAAGAAAACAGCCGCACAGGAGCATTCATCATCAAAAAAGGAGGCAAAACGCAGGGAGCCGGAGCGATAACCCGGCTTCCCGCACCGCTTCGGAAGGAGGAACCCTATGGCCGGTAAAGCCGACAATACAAAAAATCAGGTGAAGGAAATCACCGACCGGCTGGAACAGGGCGTCAAAGACCTGTTTTCCGGCGACAAGTACCTGACCTACCTGCAAACCATGTCCCGGTTCCGCCGCTACAGCACCCGGAACACCCTGCTCATCTATATGCAGAAGCCGGACGCGACGCTGGTGGCGGGCTTTCAGGCATGGCAGGCCAAATTCGGCAGGTATGTGAAAAAAGGTGAAAAGGGCATTAAAATCCTTGCCCCCACGCCCTTTACCATACGAAAGGAACAGCAAAAGCTTGACCCGGATACCCGTATGCCCGTTCTTGACGCCAGCGGCCTGCCCGTCACAGAGGAGGTGGAGGTGCGCATTGCGCGCTTTAAGGTAATCCCGGTATTCGATCTGTCGCAGACGGACGGGAAACCCCTGCCCAGCCTGGTAGAGGATTTAATTGGCGATGTCAAGCACTACGAGGTGTTTTTGGAGGCGCTGCGGACGGTCTCTCCGCTGCCGATCCGGTTTGAACCGCTGGAGCCGGGCACGGACGGCCACTGCCGTATGGGAGACCGCATTTCCATCCGGGAGGGTATGAGCGAAATTCAGACCATCTCCGCAGTGATCCATGAAATCACCCACGCAAGGCTCCATGACCCGGAGCATACGCCCCCGGAGGACGAAACCGTCAAGCCCAAAGACCGCCGCACCGAGGAAGTGGAGGCCGAAAGCGTTTCCTATGCCGTGTGCCAGTATTACGGCATTGAGACTGCCGCCAACAGCTTCGGTTATTTAGCGGAATGGAGCAAGACACGGGAGCTAAAGGAGCTGAACGCTTCGCTGGATATTATCCGTAAAACGGCGGCGGAGCTGATTGACAGCATTGACGGGAACTTCCGTGCCCTCGCCAAGGAGCGGGGGATTTCCCTTGACTCACAGCAGCGGGAGGAAGCGCCGGTTCCCGCGCCGGATACTTCTTCTCCTTCCATAGAGGAAACCGTACCGTCTCCGTCCAAGCCGGAAAAGCAGTATAAATTAGGCTACGGGCATATGGGCAACGGTCTTACGGTATGGAACCGTCTGGAGGAACAAAACGGCGATTACGTTACGGTGGCCCATATCGGCGCTGACCGGAGCGTGACCTTCTATGATAAGGATATGCCGGAGGCGGTGAAAGCCGGGATTGAAAAAGTGGCCAGGACATCGGAAATGAGTGTATCCGCAACTCAGGATACTCCTGTGTTCTCCGTACCGCCCATACCGGATACGCCGAATATACCGGAGCTTGATACGGCATCGGAAGTGCTCGCTCCCGTGCCGGAAACCGCTTCCACACCCGAACCGGAACAGGAGGCTTCGGAGGAGGACGGTCTGCTACCCGATCCTGCCATCGGTCTGTCCGAACGGGATTTATTCGGCTATACCGATCCTGCCATGCTCCCGCTGCTGACCGGGCGGGCGCAGGAGCTTTTTGACGCCGACCACACCATTTATATGCTGTATCCGGACAATACCGAGGCTATGGTATTTGAACGGGAGGAAATTGCCGGGCATGACGGTATCTTTGGCATGGAAGCCGAGGAATGGCAGGCGTCGCGGGAATTTGGGCAGATGAAAAATTCCGCCCGAAACAGTGAAGCCTCCCGGGAGGCCGATCTGTTATACGGCAGCGGAGACCGCTTTGGCATCTATCAGTTAAAAGACGGCGACGCACTGCGTTATCACCGCTGGGCACATTTTGATGAGCTGCAAAAAGGCGGCATGACCGTTGACCGTGCCAATTATGAGCTGGTTTATACGGCACCGCTTACGGAGGGCACCACACTCGGGGATATCGTAGAAACCTTTAACATTGATCATCCAACTGATTTTCACGGACACAGCCTGTCTGCCAGCGATATTGTGGTTTTTAAAAAGGACGGCGAAGTCAAGTCCTTCTATGACGATGGCGGCCCCTTTGTGGAACTGCCTGCTTTTATCGGTAACGAGGGTTTGGACAAAACATATACCCATTCTGGGAATATGCCCGAGCACTCCGATCCGGAGCCACCGCCCTCTGTTGCCGAGCTGGAAGCGCAGGTCAAGGCCGGAAAACAGATATCCCTTCTCGATCTGGCAAACGCGGTCAAAAAGGATGCGGAGCATATCCGCCATAAGGAAAAGCCCTCGATTCTTGCAAGGCTGCAAGAGGGGAAGAAAGCGGCGAACAATTCGGAACAGAAAGATGTACCCAAACGAAGCAAGGAACGGGAGGTATAAGGTATGGATGAATTTATGGTATACAAGGAATCGGTGGATACGGCACGGCAGAATGGAGAGCTGGAACAATACCGGGAAAGCAAACGGCGCAATAAAGATTGTGCCAAAGCCATTGATCAGGCCATTTCTGACAGCAATTACGAGCTGTATCATTACGATTTAAAAACTGCCGCACAGACGGTGGTTTCACACTACGGTCTTGACCGTGTTTCCTGGGTCTTGGCACACTTTGTCCAGCAGCATGAGTATGACGGACGTTATTCCCACGCGCATAAGCAATGGGCAAAGAGTTTTTCCCTTCCTCATAAGGACACGGAATTCTATATTCTGAATTCCCACCCTACTGTTTTGGACGGCTTCCTCAACCGGCTTTTGGAATTGGAAAATGAACTCAAGCGGATTGCGGAGCATATCGTTCAGGAGGGAACGCAGAACACCGCCCAGGGCAACTGGATCATGGGCTTTGACGAATTTCCTCCCGAATTGGGCGGAGCGGATTTCATTGCGGCCCATCAAAGGGACATTCTGCGCCTGCTGGAGCGGACGGAGGCGGTTGCAGACGTTACGCTTTCTGACAACGGCTTTGATGTATGCTATTACCTTGATTACTGCCCGAACGCGGAACGGCAAGAACCGGACAGCCCGGAAAAGGTTCCTCCCATTCAGGAAACCATGCGAAAACCCTCCATTTTGGCGCAACTGGAGGAGGGAAAAAAGACAGCGGCAAACAAAGTGGCGCAGGCCGGGGATACCCCAAAGCGCGGCTCGGAACGGGAGGTGTAGAACATGGGGTTTACCATGGAGGAAACGGGCTTTATGGCCGTCTTTGATATAAGCGGCCGGAGCAGGCTGCTTTCGGGAATACGGGAAAGCCTGCCCGATTTACGGGAACCGGAAATGAAGGAACTGGCAAACAGCGTTCTTCACAGGCTGGAAGCCATGACCGATCAGGAGCTTGCCGCCCTCGACCTGGCTCCCGGTTACGATTTTTAGCGGAAACGAGGTGTAATAAGCATTGGCAACAAAATATCAACTTTATTCCCACATGGCGAAACGGATGGCGGAGAGCGTCACGCAAGGGCGGGAGGGCTGGACGGACTTTCTGGACACGGCGGCACGGCTGTACCGGTATTCCTTTCCCGACCAGCTGATGATTTACGCCCAGCGCCCCGACGCTACCGCCTGCGCCGCCATTGAGGTCTGGAACCATCCCATGAACCGGTGGGTGCGGCGCGGCTCCAAGGGCATTGCCTTACTGGACGATACCGGCGACTTTCCGAAGCTGCGCTACGTGTTTGACGTATCGGACACGGAGCCCGCCCATGAAAAAGCGCAAAGGCCGTTTTTGTGGGAGCTGCGGCCAGAGCACCACGCGCCCGTTCTGAATGCGCTCGCCAAAACCTATGACGAGGTGGAGGACAGCCTGCCCGACGCCCTTTACAACATTGCGTCCCAGCTGGCGACGGAGTATTATGAGGATAACGCCCGGGAGATCGGCTATATGGCGGAGGACAGCTTTCTGGAGGATTACGATGAGCTGAACCTGAGCGCGGCCTTCCGTCAGGCGCTCACCGTCAGTATTGCCTACAGCCTGATGTCCCGCTGCGGACTGGACACGGATGCCTATTTTGCGGACGAGGATTTTTTTAAGGTTTACGATTTCAATACCCCGGCTGCCGTTACTGCGCTGGGCACGGCGGTCAGCGATCTGTCCGAACAGGTATTAAAGGACATTGGAACCATTATTAAAAGTTATGAGCGGCAGAGGGCCGCGGAAAGGAGCGCCGAGCATGAGCGAAAAGACCGCGCTGACCTACAGCCGGGTGGGGGATTATCTTCTGCCCGATCTGATTTTAGAGGAACAGGCATCGCCGGTACGGGAGAAGCCGCTGGGCAAATACGGCAGGATGCGCCGCAGATTTCTCAGGCAGCACCGGGCTATGTCTTACAATTCCCTGCTGCTGAGCGGAGAGCTGTATCCCCATCTGAGGGAGACCGACCGGACGGCGGAGGAACGTCTGGAGCAGATATTGACGGAACTGACCGGGAAGAACCCGCCTCCCGACAAGGAGAAGGAGCAGATGGGCTGGGTACGGCACATGAACAGCCTGAAAGCCCAGGCGGAGGAACTGCTGCTGGACGAACTGATTTACATTTAAAAGAGAAGGAACCCGAAGAAATACCGCCCGAGCAGGAAGCCCCTGCAACGGGCGGTATTTCTTTGCCCGAAAATGAGCAGAAACCCGTATCCGAAACATATTCCCAAGCTGGGAATATGCCGGAGGAACAGCCCCGCCCCATTCCGGCTGCCCTCCCTGCGCTGACCGACACGCTGGCCGGAAGCTTTCTTTCCGCTGCCGAGCTGGACGCGATCCTGCGGGACGGCGGCAACGGCAGGAACACCCTGCTGCACATCACGGCCTATTTTCTAAAGGGGAAAATCCTTGAGGAAAACGCCGAATTTCTGGCGCGGGAATACAAAAAAGGCGGCAAGGGCTTTCAGTTTGGTGAAAAGCAGGTTTCCGTCTGGTTTGACGATACGGGGCTGACCTTTGGGCGCGGCAAATCCGCGCTTTTTGCCCGTGAACAGCTGCATCTCACCTGGGAACAGGCCGCAGACCGCATCCGGGCGCTGCTGGAATCCGGGCAGTATGCCGCTCCTGACACCCTTGACGAGGCGCTTTACAACGAGCATCAGGAGCTTGCCGAACGGCTGCTGTTCTTTTACCGGGACGATCTGCGGGATTTTCGGGAAATGCCCGAGGGCTGGCGCTCTGAAAAGGGCGGATTTCCCGACGACGCCGCGCAGGTGCGGGAACTGCTCCGTGACAAGGCTGAATACGGGGAATATCATCTGATCCGGGAACGGCTGGAGAAAGATATCGCGGCGCTTTTAGCGGAGAAAGATCCTCCCGGACGCCGCTGGCACGACCCGCACCGCCTGCTGGAGGATGTCCGGGATTTAGGGATTGCCCCGCGTTCCTTCCCGGCAGGGGAACCTCCTGTCCTGGGCTCTCTGCCCTTTATCACCGAGGATGAGGTGGACGCCTATCTTATCCGGGGCAGCTCCTATCAGGAGGGCAAATACCGGATACTTTCCTTTTTCCTGCACGACCATACGCCCAAGGAACGGGCCGACTTTTTAAAAAAAGAATACGGGCACGGCGGCAGCTCCCACGCCCTGTCCGGTGCCGACAACAGCTGGGCCGACAGCGAGTCGGGAAAAGGCATTACCTTAAAGCGCGGCGGACTTTCCAATCCCTACGACACCGTGAAGCTCTCCTGGAGCGCTGCGGAAAAACGTCTTGACAAGCTGATCCGGAGCGGACGGTATATGACCCGCCGCGAGCTTGACCGTATCCGGGATTATGAAAAGGATATGCTGGCGCGGCATGTGACCAATTTCTACTACAACATGCCCCAGGAGTTTGAGCGCCCCTATCCGTCCTCTCACGATTTTTTTGACGAGGAAGGAAAACGGTCTGTCCGCGCCATGCTGGACGATCCGGAAAAGGCGGCGGGCATCCTTGCCGCCATGAAGCCCATCCTTGCGGGCACCCACGAGGACGACCGCTACTATGACCTCCGAAAAACGGGCTACGAAAACCTCAGTGCCTATCTGGAGGGGAACTATCACCTGTTTCCGAGGATAGAGACGCTGACCGCCCCGGAGACCGCAGCAGCAAGAGCCCGCGTCACGGAGCCGGTTACCCAGCCCTATACCCAACTGACCCTGTTCGATCTGCCCCAGCCCATCCTTCCCGGTGAGGAAGCACAGCGGGCGGTAATCGTGGAAAATCAGAAGGAAGCAGCGCAGCCTGTTCCCCTTGCCACGGAGTATATCTCCCAGGAGGAAATGGACACGCTGCTGCTTTGCGCGATAGAAACACCGGAGCGATACGACCGGCTGGCCGCCTGCTTTGCGGAGCGTCCCCGTTCCAAAGAGGCCACCCAGCTGGTCAGAGAGCTTTACGACGGCGCGTACCTGACAGACCGCACGGACGGAGCCGAGGGCTACCTGGGGCTGTTGGGAAGCGACACCGGAATCGTCTTTTCCAAGGGAGACCCTAAAACCGTATCCCTGAGCCAAAGGCGTCCGGCAGCGACGCTGGAGCTTTCCTGGGCCAAGGTTCACCGGCGTGTGGCGGAGTTATGCCAGACCGGACGTTTTCTGGAGGAACGGGAGCGCCCGAAGGTCTTTTTCAGCCCTGAACGGCTGGTGGCCTACCGTGTGGGCGACGCCGTGGACGCGCGCTCCGCCGATGACATTCTTGTGCGGCTGGAAATCAGTAGCGTCAGCAGGGATTATGTCTTTTACACCCTGCCCGGCGAATCAGAGCAGGAGCCGGTGGAAATGTTCCGTTCCCGGTTTGAGGGCTATCTGGACGACGGGCGGTTTACCGTTGCGGAGCCGGGTGAAAAGCTGCCGGAACCGGAACAGGCCGAAACCGTACCGGAGGAACAGGAAGCATCGAAAACACCGGACGAAACACTCCCGGCAGACGCTGTACCGTCTGAACCGACTGCGGATGCAGAGCCGCCGCCGCAAAAGGAGCCGGATACTGCTTCTTCCGAAACCCAGGAAAACCCGGAGCCGCAGCAGGCCGCCCCTTCCCAGGGACGAAGCTATGCCGTGGGCGATACGGTTTATCTGGACGGCGACGGCAGACCCTACCGCATTGACCATATCGGAGATTACGATATCCGCTTGCAAGACCCCTCTCTGCTTTATCCCATTTTCCGCGCGGAAAGCCGGGAGCGCTTTGAACAGCTCTTATCCCGCAATCCGAAAAACATTGCCTTTACCGAATATCTTTCCGCTGATCTGGACAATGCCCACGAAGATTTGCGGGATGTGCTGGAAAACGGCCTGCTGCCCGGTACGATTGGCACTTCCCTTTTACAGCTGTTTTCTGACGGCGCACCCAACTCCGAGGTGGAAAGCTATCTAAAAACCCTTGCCGGGGAAGCCGAAACCATGACGCTCAATACCGGCGAAACGGCGGACTATTTTGCCCAGCCTGCCGCGCTTGTGATCGATGTGGCGGGCCGCTTTATTTCTCGCTACACCTTTGCCTGGGGAGAGACAGTCTACGTTCTCCGGGGCATTTATGAGCGGGAGCAGGAGCTGTTCGGGCGCTCCGTGTCCGATCCGGTAATATCGGAGCCGGTGGCATCCCCGCCCCAGGAAGAAGCACGACCGGAGCAGGAACCCTCCGGGGAGCCGAGCAAACCCGAACCGGCAGCACAGACCAGCACGGACGAATCGGTTATCCTCACCCGAGAGGCAATCGAATATATCCGGGAGCAGCTGCAAAATCCCACCCCCGACGCCATTGCCCGGATTGAGGGACTTCTTGCCGGTGCCCGCAATACAGCGGGACAACAGGAACCGGAAGCCGGGACACACGGCTCGGAACCGCCTGCGCAGGAAATTCTGTTCGAGTCCCAGGCGGAACCTGCGGAAACCGGATTAGAAGCACCACTCCTTCCGCCGCAGGAAGCGGAGCCGGTTACGGAGGATACTGCCGAGCCGGAAATCACTCAGGCTGACATTGAGGACGCGCTGATCCGCTGGAACGGAAGTCTGGACAGCAAAATCCTTGTCTGCCAGTATGTGCGGGAAAATGCCCGCGCCCGCGGTACAGCCGCTTTTCTGCGGGAGGAATACGGCGGGGAGCTGCCCGCGTTTTTAGTAACCAAGGACGGCGCGGAGCCGGTCAATCTTTCCTGGCCCGCCGTTCAGAAGAACATCGCCCGGCTGATTGAGGCCGGGCGTTTTTTAACGCCCGGGGAAGAAGCCTATTACAACAGGGAGTACATGGATTTTGCGGAGGAAGAACTGCCGGAGCTTGACGAACCGGAGCAGGAAACAGAAATCCCCGCAGCCGCTGTGCTTCCTACCGCTAACTTTCGCATCACCGACGACCATCTTGGAGAGGGCGGCCAGAAAACAAAGTTTGGCTATAACCTTGCCGCCATCCGCACCTTAAAGCAGATCGAGGAAGAACACCGCTACGCCACTCCGGAGGAACAGGAAATCCTCTCCCGGTATGTGGGCTGGGGCGGTATCCCCCAGGCGTTTGACGAAAACCGTGACGGCTGGCAAAGGGAATACGCCGAGCTGAAGGAACTGCTGACCCCCGAAGAATACGAAATGGCGCGGGCTTCTACCCTGAATGCCCACTATACGTCGCCCACCGTCATCAAGGCCATGTACACCGCGCTGGAACAGCTGGGCTTCCGGAAGGGAAACCTGCTGGAACCGGCCTGCGGTGTGGGCAATTTCTTCGGCCTGCTGCCGGAGAGCATGAAAAACGCCAGACTCTACGGCGTGGAACTGGACAGCATCACGGGACGGATTGCGGGGCTTTTGTATCCCGGCGCCGATATCAAGGTAACAGGCTACGAGCAGACCCAAATGCCCGACGCTTTCTTTGATGTGGCGGTGGGCAATGTTCCCTTCGGCAATTACCCGGTCATGGACAAACGATACCGGCAGAAATTCCATATCCATGACTATTTTTTCGCAAAAACCTTAGACCAGGTGCGTCCGGGCGGAATCGTTGCCTTTGTCACGAGCCGGTACACCATGGACAGACGAAATCCGCAGATCCGCAAGTACCTCGCACAGCGGGCCGAGCTGCTGGGCGCGGTGCGTCTGCCAAACAACGCCTTTAAAGCCAACGCGGGCACCGAAGTCACCGCCGACATCCTGTTCTTGCAGCGCCGCGACCGGATCATGGACATTGAGCCGGATTGGGTGCATTTAGGCTTCACGGCGGACGGCATTCTCGTCAACCGCTATTTTGAAGAGCATCCCGAAATGGTGTTGGGCAAAATGGAATACGACGACCGGATGTACGGCGACCGCAGGGAAACCACTTGCAGCCCCATCCCCGGAGCCGATCTTTCCGGACAGCTTCGGGAGGCCATGGAACACATCCGGGGCCAGCTTACCGAGCCGGAGCTTGACGATCTGGAGGGTGTGCAGGACGAAGCGATTCCGGCAGACCCGAGTGTACGCAATTTCAGCTTTACCGTAGCGGACGACCGGGTATACTTCCGGGAAAATTCCAGTATGTACCCGGTAGACCTGCCGAATGCCACTCTTGACCGCATCCGGGGCATGGTGGAGCTGCGCGACTGCGTTCATGCGCTGATCGACCTCCAGATAGAGGAATTCTCCGAGGCGGACATTCAGGAAAAGCAGGCGGAGCTAAACCGCCTGTATGACGCCTTTACCGCCGAATACGGCCTGATTAACGCTACCGCCAACAGCCGCGCCTTTTCCGCTGATTCCGCGTACTTTCTTCTTTCCTCCCTGGAAGTCCTGGACGAGGACGGGAATCTTGACCGCAAGGCGGATATGTTCACCAAGCGCACCATTAAGCAGAAAACCGTTGTTACCTCCGTGGATACGGCAAGCGAAGCACTGGCGGTCTCCATCGGGGAGCGCGCCTGCGTGGATATGGAGTTCATGCGGCAACTCACTGGTTTTACAAAGGAACGGCTGGTTTCCGACCTGACCGGGGTTATCTTCCGCGATTTGGGAGACCAGCCGCCGGAGACCATCCCCAAAGCCTTTTATGACCCGGAGAAGCTGCCTTTTGTCACTGCCGACGAATACCTCTCCGGAAATGTCAGAGACAAGCTACGTCTTGCCAAGGCGCTGGCCGAAATGCGGCCCGACCTTGCAGAAGCGCTTGCGCCGAACATCGAAGCACTGGAAAAGGCGCAGCCCAAAGACCTGGACGCTTCGGAAATCTCCGTTCGGCTGGGCTCCACCTGGGTGGATAAGGAATACATCCAGCAGTTTATGCTGGAGCTGTTGCAGCCGTCGTACAACCTGCGCAATAACTTAAAAGTCAACTATTTCCCCTATACCGGCGAATGGCAGGTAGCAGGCAAGGGGCGGGTTCCCTACAACAACATTCTGGCTACCGTTACCTACGGCACCGAGCGCATGAACGCCTATCAGATTCTGGACGATACCTTAAATCTGCGGGATGTCCGGGTCTATGACACCAAGTACGAGGACGGCAAGGAAAAGCGTGTCCTGAACAAGAAGGAAACCACCCTTGCCCAGCAGAAGCAGGAAGCGCTCAAGCAGGCATTCAAGGATTGGATTTGGAAGGACGCCAGACGCCGTCAGGAGCTGGTGCATCTGTACAACGACCGGTTCAATTCCACCAGGCTCCGGGAATATGACGGCAGCCACATTAATTTTTCCGGCATCTCTCCCGAAATCACCCTGCGCTCCCACCAGCTGAACGCCATCGCCCATATCCTCTACGGTGGGAACACCCTCTTAGCCCATGAGGTGGGCGCGGGCAAGACCTTTGAAATGGTGGCGGCCGCGATGGAATGCAAGCGGCTGGGCCTTTGCCAAAAGAGCCTGTTTGCCGTACCCAATCACTTAACCGAACAGTGGGCGTCGGAGTTTCTGCGGCTATACCCCTCCGCCAACCTCTTAGTGGCGACGAAAAAGGACTTTGAAATGCGCAACCGCAAGAAGTTCTGCGCCAAAATCTCCACCGGCGATTACGACGCGGTGATCATCGGTCACAGCCAGCTTGAGAAGATCCCCATGTCCGCCGAGCGGCAGGAGCGGCTTCTGCGGGAGCAGATTGACGAGGTGATGGACGGCATTGACGAGCTGAAACGCTCCCACGGCGAAAACTTCTCCATCAAGCAGCTGGAAAAGACCCGCAAATCCCTGGAAGCGCGGCTGAAAAATCTGCTGGAGGGCAAGCGACGGGATGATGTCGTCACCTTTGAGCAGCTTGGCGTTGACCGGCTGTTTGTGGACGAGAGCCATTTTTTCAAGAACCTCTTTTTACACACGAAAATGCGCAACGTGGCGGGGCTTTCCACCTCCGATGCGCTCAAATCCAGCGACCTATTTATGAAATGTAGGTATATGGACGAGTTGACCGGCGGCAAGGGCATTATTTTCGCCACCGGTACGCCCATCAGCAATTCCATGACCGAAATGTACACCATTCAGCGTTATCTCCAGTATGACCTTTTGGAGAAGAAAAACCTGACCCACTTTGACGCCTGGGCTTCCACCTTCGGGGAAACCGTAACGGCCATCGAGCTTGCCCCGGAGGGCACCGGCTACCGGGCGCGGACGCGCTTTTCCAAGTTTCACAATCTCCCGGAGCTGATGGCCATGTTTAAGGAAGTGGCGGATATCAAGACCGCCGATACCTTAGACCTGCCAAGACCGGAAGCCCATTATGAGACCGTGGTGGTCAAGCCCAGCCAGCTACAGCAGGAAATGGTCAAGGAGCTGTCTGACCGTGCCGCCGCCGTTCATGCCAACCTGGTTGACCCCACCGTAGACAATATGCTCAAAATCACATCCGACGGGCGCAAGATTGGGCTTGACCAGCGCCTGATGAACCCCATGCTGCCGGATGATGAGGACAGCAAGGTAAACGCCTGTACGGAGAAAATCTACCGGATATGGAGAGACAGTAAAAGCTCACGGCTGACCCAGCTGGCGTTCTGCGATTTTTCCACACCGAATAAGGACGGGCGGTTCAATGTCTACGACGACATCCGCGACAAGCTGGCCGCCAGAGGCATCCCCTCCGGAGAAATGGCTTTTATTCATGAGGCCAATACCGAAGCGCGGAAGAAAGAGCTGTTTGCCAAGGTGCGCCAGGGCAAGGTGCGGGTGCTGTTCGGCTCCACCTTTAAGATGGGAGCCGGAACCAATGTGCAGGATCGCCTGTACGCACTGCATGATCTCGATTGCCCCTGGCGGCCGAGTGATCTGGAGCAGCGGGCCGGTCGTATCGTGCGCCAGGGCAACAACAACCCTGCGGTTTATATTTACCGCTATGCCACGGAAGGGACGTTTGACGCCTATTTGTGGCAGACGGTGGAAAACAAGCAGAAATTCATCAGTCAGATCATGACCAGCAAATCCCCTGTCCGCGCCTGTGAGGACGTGGACGAAACCGCCCTTTCCTATGCGGAGATCAAGGCGCTGTGCGCCGGGAATCCGCTGATTAAGGAGAAAATCGACCTGGATATCGAGGTGGCGCGTCTGCGCCTGCTCCGGGCCGACCATCAGAGCCAGCACTACCGCTTAGAGGACGATCTGCTCAAATATTACCCCGAAAGCATTGAGGCCGCCAAAGGCCGTATTACCGGTGCCGGGAAGGATTTGGAGCGGTACAACGCGAATCTCCCGAAAGCCCCCGCCGCCGTACCGGAGGCGTCCAGCCCGCAGGCTGATATGGCTGAGGGAACCGCACCGGCACCGCCGCCATTTCCTACGATGACGGTGTTAGGCACGGCATACACCGAAAAGGAAACGGCGGCCAAGGCGCTGCTGGAAGCCTGCAAAACCGTGACCGGAAAGGAGGCCGTAAAAATCGGCTCTTATTTGGGCTTTGACCTGAACCTTTCCTTCGACAGCTTTTACAAGAAGTTCAACCTGACCATGAAGGGCGAACTCAGCTACTCCGTGGAGCTGGGAACGGATACCTTCGGCAATATGTCCCGGATCAACAATACCCTGCGCACAGAAATCCCGGAGCGGATCACGTCCTCCAAAAACCAGCTGGAGAGCCTTTACCAGCAGGTGGAGGATGCCAAAAAGGAGCTGCAAAATCCCTTTGCACAGGAGCAGGAGCTGACCAACAAGGAAACACGTCTGGCTTTTCTCAACGCGCAGCTCAACATCGACAGTGCCCCGGAGCCGGTAACTGAACCGGAGCAGACGCAACTGCGGCAGGTGGCCTATGCCAAGGACGCAAAGCCGTCCATCCTGGAAAACCTGCGCTCCGGCACAAACGGAGGAAAGAACCGGGAAACCCAGGACAAGGCGAAAGGCCATGACATCACCATGTAGGGAGAATGGGAAAATGTAAGGAGAACAGGTACAAAAACGCCTGCCGCCCGAGCGTTGATTTGCCGGGCGGCAGGTGTTTTTGGCTTCCATTCAGTGGAAAGGAGCTGATTTTTAGTGGAAAAACGCAGCCGTAACCTCAACGTATCCTTTCGGGTATCCCAACAGGAACGAGACCTCATTGAAAAGAAAATGGAGCTTGCGGGTATTCGCAGCCTGCGGGCCTATCTTTTAAAAATGGCAGTGGACGGTTATGTGGTGCAGCTTGACTTATCCGAGGTGCGGCAGATGGTATCCCTGCTGCGCACCGCCACCAACAACTTAAACCAGATTGCCCGGCGCACCCATGAGACGGGCAACCTCTATGACGCCGATATCCGGGACTTGCAGGAGCATTATGACCGGCTTTGGGAGCAGGCTGGCGGTATTCTGAAAAAGCTTTCTGAACTGTAGGCTCTCCCATGACAAAAAAGCGGCGTATTCCCAACTTGGGAATATGCCGCTCCTTTGCCATGAGGCCCGGTCATTCCTTTTCAAATTCCAGAAACTTGTGGGGCGGAATGTGAAACAGATCCGCTATGGCGAACAGCGTTTTCAAAGAAACCGGCTGTACGCAGGACGGCGTTTCCACCTGTGATAAATATTTCGATGTAATCCCGATCCGCTCCGCAAGCTGATCCTGGGTCATTTCATTCATTTTTCGATAATACGCGATTTTCAATCCGATTTGGATAAAGCGTTTATCGTTTATATCCCATTCTTTTGGCATTTCGTTCACCTCTGCTATAAGTTTACATGCTTGCAAGAAACAGGTGAACCGCTTATAATATAGAATATTCTATATTATACATAGAGTTTTATGTATTTTAGAAAGAATAATCTTAGAAAGGAATGGAGTTTATGAAATCTTGTTGTATTACCGGCCCCCGTGAAATCCCTACGGAAAAAATCGAGTATGTCAGGCAGGCGCTTCATCGGGAAATCGAACAGGCCGTTGCGGACGGCTTCACTGTTTTTTTAAGCGACATGGACAAAGGAACCAATCTGGAGTTTGCAATGATCGTGGCGGAAAAGAAGAAAGAAATTCCAGAGCTGTTCCTGGAGGCGGTTTATCCTCATGCCGGACGCATGAAGGCCAAAAACAAACAGGTACGGGAACTGATGTCGCAGTGCAGCGGCTTCAAGCTGATCAGTCAGGATTACAACCGCGACTGCCAGTTTGCCGCCAACCGTTACCTTCTCGAATCGGCTCAAAGAGTGATTGCCTTTTCTGATGAAAATATCAAAAGCAACACAGCGCAGATACTCCGAATGGCTGCTGCAAAGGAACTGGAGGTGCATATGATTTCGCTTTCCGAACCGGAAGAATCAGTACCATCTCATTGACTGATATGGTATAATAAGGAAAAGAAAACACGAGGGGGGGACAGATATGGGACTGATAGCGGCAGCAGGCTTTGAACTGCTGATCGGTGCGGCAATTGGATTTATTCTGTTTCTTATCGGTTTGTTTTTCAAGCAGATTATGGTGTTTGACAGCATTGCGCTGGGAGTTATTACGGGCTTTGTGGCAAACGGCGTATGGCATCTGAGTACGGCACTTTCCATCGGAATCGGCGCGGGTGTTTTTGCCCTGCTGCTGTTTCTTCAAATGACCAAAGTGGGCTTTTGGATTATCGGTGTCCTGCTGTCCATCCTATGGGGATTTATCTTTGCTTTTGTGGCATGGAGTGTCACCGATAAAAGCCCGTTCTGGACATATGGTGTTTGGGTCGTGGGAGCGCTACTCATTATGTTGCTGCATCTATGGTCGAGGAAAAACATAAACCAAATATAGCCGCCAACAAGTGAAAGAAAGGCGCTTGCCTCCGGACTTACGGAGAGCAGGCGTCTTTTCTTTTTGCAAAGGAGGGGATTATACGGCCACCACTTATTTCAGGCCCCGCCACATCGACAAGGGCAGGAGCATTCTGGCGACGATCAAGGGAAGTCTGGACTATGGAAAGAACCCGAAAAAGACACGGGACGGCTTTCTGATTTCCGCCTATGAATGCGATCTGGCGACCGCCGACGCGGAGTTTTTACTTGCCAAACGCCAGTATTACTATATCACCGGACGGGAACAAAAACGGGATAATAATATTTTGCTTTATCAGATACGCCAGGCGTTCAAGCCGGGGGAAATTACCGCCGAGGAAGCCAATCGGATCGGCTACGAGCTTGCTCTGCGTTTCACCAAAGGCCGCCATGCTTTTATTGTTACAACCCATGAGGATAAGCACCATATCCATTCCCATATTTATTTCAATTCCACCACGCTGGACTGCACGAAGAAATTTGAGGATTTCCGGCATTCTGCAAGAGCCGTCCGCCGGTTAAGCGATACGATCTGTCTGGAGAACGGACTGTCCATAATAGAGAATCCCAAGCCGAGCCGTGGGCATTACGGAACGTGGCTGGGCGATGAAAAGCCTCCATCCTTTCAGGAAAAACTGCGCCGCGCGATTGACGCTGCGCTGGAGCAAAATCCCTCTGACTTTGAAGCCTTTCTGTCTCTGATGGAGGCGGCAGGCTACGCGGTCAAGCGCGGGAAGCATATCAAATTTACCGGCCCCGGACAAAAGCGCGGAACACGCTGCGATACCTTGAAAGGCAATTATACCGAACAGGCTATCCGGGAACGGATTGCGAATGCCCGGTTTGTCGTTTCCGGGGGCGGTTCCTCTTTTGAGCAGAACGCCGTTCAGGTCAATCTGCTCATTGACATCCAGGCAAAAATTCAGATGGGAAAAGGCCCCGGCTATGAACGCTGGGCAAAGCTTTTCAACTTAAAACAGGCGGCGCAGACGCTGATCTTTTTACAGGAAAACGGCATGACGGACTATGCCCGGCTTGAGAAAAAATCGGCGGAGTCCACCACCGCTTTCAACGCGCTTTCCCAAAAAATCAAGCAGGCGGAAACCCGCATGAAGGATATCTCCGACCTGCAAAAGCATATCGCCAATTACAGCCGGACACGGGATATTTATGTCCAGTACCGCAAGGCCGGATACAGCAAAAAATTCCGCGCGGAGCATGAGGGAGAAATCCTTTTGCACCAATCGGCCAAGAAAGCGTTTAACACTTTGGAGCTGAAAAAGCTCCCGTCTATACAGACACTGAAACAGGAATATGCGGCACTGCTCGCGGAAAAGAAAAAGCTCTATCAGGGCTACCGGCAGGCCAGAGAAACCATGAGAAATCTTTTGACCGCCAAAGAAAACACGGACAGATTACTGCGCTTTTCCCCGACCGTGCCGGATCAGGAAAAACAGCGGTAACGGTGTCTGGAATGCTTCTTCCCTCCGCATGTAAAAAGCGTTCCCGAAGGAACGCGCAGCAGCGCCGTCAGGCGCTTAACAGACAGACGCGAACGCAGGCTGTCTGACGGGGGTTGGGGCAGAGCACCAACAAGCAGAGCGGAGCCATTCCGACCGGAGGAAGGAATGCGTGGAGCGCGGGAATGGGCGCTTTGGCGCGCCATTCCCCCTGCTTGCCGTTTTAATATAGGCGCATACAACAACAGTTTTCAAGAATATAAAATAACACGGATAAAGATGCCTGAGACTATATTCTAATAGTAACCAATACTACGCAATATAACACAAAACAACAAATAGAAATTGTCATTTTGATATTATTATGTTACAATTAATCCATTAGGATATTTGCGCGAATTTATCAAAGTGAGGTGGCATCTATGCCTGAAACAATACATAACGACAGATGGATATCCCTGCAAGAGGTCTGCGATTATCTTGGCGTGAAGCGCCATACCATTATGCGATGGATTGAGCAGCGCGGTATGCCCGCATCCAAGGTGGGAAAGCTCTGGCGTTTCAAAACTGCCGACATTGACGAATGGGTTAAAAAAGGCGGAGCCTCCGATGAGCGGGAGGTTATCAAATGAACGGACTTAAATCTTTCAATGCCCGCAGGCTTTCTGTTGCCGGATTTTCATTTCTCTTTGCCTATATTCTGTCCTTTCAGTTTGAGGGGCAGGTGCTGTACAGCCTGTTGGATCTGCGTGGAACAGACGCCGACCGTTACATACTGACTGCAATTATCGCGCATTTCGCAGGGCTTTTTACCTGCGGCCTGTTTGTCAAGTCACAGGCGGCCGCCAAAAGCATGATGCTCGGCGGCATGGGCTTATGCTTAGCCGCCACTGTTCCCTTCTTTTTTCCTCTCCCCACTCTATGGATGGGCGGACTGATTGTTAGCGGATACTTTAGCGGCTGCGCGGTGGCGGCATGGGGATTTTTTCTCAGGGCCTTTACTCCCCAGAACGAGCGCATTAAATCCTGTGCCGACGTTCTGATTTATTCCAATTTGCTGATGATTGCAGTCAACGTGGTGGCCATGAACAGGTCAACCTTTATCGGGCTTGGCCTCTCTGTGCTTTGTCTTGTAATCGGTATGGTCTTCATTTGGATGCTACCGTTGGTGCAGAAGAATGAGCAGAACAAAACATTTAAAAATAAGACGCATGGCGGCATTAAAAACCCACTAATATTGCTGTGTCTTTTTGTCTTTATCATTACAATTAATTCCGGACTGATGTATCAGGTCATTAACCCCGCTTTTGAGCATCTGACGGGGCTGGTGAGCTGGTATTGGGCCGTGCCTTATATCGTGGCGCTTGCTATTATGCGCAACCTACCTATGAAAGCAAATCGTTCCAGAATTTTGTATATCGGAATGGCAATGATTATGGGAGCGTTCATCAGCTTTATGCTGCTGGGGCGAAATACCTCCGACTATCTGACTGTGGATACGCTGATGCTCGGCGCCTGCGGTATTTTTGACCTGTTTTGGTGGAGCATCCTCGGAGAAATGCTGGATTATAGCGATAACCCGTCACAAACCTTTGGCATCGGTCTTTCCGCCAATGTATTCGGCGTCCTTTGCGGAGGCGTCCTGGGAATAGCTGTGACATCCATGGGGCTTCCCGGCGCGGAGGTGGCGGTGATTGCCCTGACGGTGGTGTGCGTTACATTGGCTATGCTGCCGTCCCTCAACCACCAGCTTGTTCTATTGCTGAAAAGCCATGCTTACCTTGCCGCTTATGATAATATGAGCCAGTCACAGCAAACGGATATTGTACGGCAGGTCAAAACCCTTAATCCGCTGACTGTCCGGGAGCAGGAGGTATTGCAATTGATCCTTTCCGGCAAATCCAACCGTGAGATTGCCGGGGCTTTGTTCATCAGTGAGAATACCGTTAAAACACACGCAAGAAGTATTTTTTCAAAATACGATGTTTCAAGCCGTGCGGAGCTCATCAGCACCCTGCTGAAAAACCAAACGGTTGGATAAACCATAAAACTGCATAAATACTGGGTTTAACTGGCCTCTCACCCAAAAGGGTGAGGGGCTTTTTTCTGTAATTTCATCCTTTCGAACGATGCTTTTTGAGACATCCTTCCCTAAAATGAATACTGGAGGAGGGTTGGTGCAAATGAAATTAATCCGCAAACGACGCAATGGATATGCCTTATTGTTCGCAGCTAGTATTTGTTTAGCGGTGTGGTTCGGTGTAACTTCTATGTTAGAAGTGGTTTTCGCCTTTGGAGCGATCAGCCTTATCTCTCTCGTGTTATTGGTGAGGCAGAGCCGTCTGCTCTATGACGCAACACTCATTTGGGATAATCGCATCCTTGCGGTGTCATCTGCTCTCATCTCCATGCCAGGCCGCCAAATCAAAAAAGACATCGAGGAAACCGTAGTATCTACCTTTGGTATCCTCATCGGCAGCGAAATTTACCGGTGGGGTCTCGACGGGGTACATGGCGTGCGGCTGCACACCGCCCATATTGATCAGGAACGGATGTACCTGACCTTTGGCGACGCGGCTCAGACCATGCGGGTAGATTTGCTGCACGGAATGACTCAAAAGCAGGCGGTACTGGATGCAGCACAAAAGCTGCTTCGTGAAACCGGCGTAACGGCAGACATCATCGGATGGTAACGCATCAAAATCGCGTGATTAATGAAAGAAGGAGTGAGTATTATGGGTAAATTCTGCACAAGCTGCGGCACGGCTCTGAATGAGGGAGCGAAATTCTGTGCAAAGTGCGGAGCCAATGCTTCCCACGTATTGGAGGAAGCTGGGACGCTGCCAGAACAGGCAACGCCGAACAGTGAGACCATCCTGTCAAAGGCTGGCAAACAAATGAAAATCGAAGCAAAAATCAAGGCAGCCGCCTATGCGAAAAGCATGTTCTCCGAGGCGACCCCCGCCTATCAGTCGGCTGGGGAACTTGCTCTGCCGGCGGAACTGACCCCCTTGGCGGGAGATTTTGAAGCAGAAAACCTGCTGTCTCTGCTGAAAATCGGCATTAAGGGATTAGCGGGCGGCTTGAAACGGACGCTACACGACAAAAAAAGGCTGGTAGTGGTCATCGCTCTGGTAATCACATGGTTGCTGGTAAACCTCTTAGTTTCCTTAGGTATCTTTCCCCTTCCGCTTCGCTTGCTCTCCTGGCTCACCGCCGCCCAGGGCAGTCTTATCGGGGGCAGCATCGGCAAAGGACTAGTAGCTGCCCTATTGGCCCAGCTGATTGCTGATCAAGGTATGCTTCAGACAGTGAAAAGCGGCCTTGGCCAACTGGGTGGTATAGCCAAAGGGTTGAGAGGCGTAGCCGGACCGCTGCTAATGGGCATCGCTGTGGCCCTGATCGTTACTAACTTGATGGTTTCCTCCAATCTTCAAAACACAATGGTTTGCCTGGCCGCTTTTTTATTATCAGCCAAGGCTTTGACTCATCATGGATTTTTGCGGAAGTTTATCAATGCCTTGCTTCCAAAAGCAAATAACACGACCCTTACGACCCTCATGCGGGGTTGGACCCTTGGCTTTGCCCTGTTTGCAGCAATCAGCTTTCTCCCTGGTGGAGGAAACGGCTATGTGCTTGGAATCCTGTTACTATTGGCCGGTGGCTTAGTTACGGTCGTAAACAAAAATAAAAAGGAGGCGAGCGGAGAATGAAAACCAGAAGAAAACGCTGCTTGGCTGCTTGCCTGGTAATTCTGCTATTAGGCATGATGCTTATGCCCTTAGGAGCGTTGGCAGAAGGTACCGAAATACCTAAAGGCTATGTAGATCCAATAATTGAGTTGGACTTGAAGAAGGGGGATGTGAATGGGTTCGCAGATTTTTGGGATCGTCTGGAAGAGATTCGACTTGTGCCTTATGAAGCATTTTTAGTGCATTTTGATGCTTTTTATAATAGGGCTGAAAATAAAAGGTTTCATCCCATAAGTGGCCAGACTCTGATTCTTAAAAGAGGTGAAGTAATACCAGAGTATAGGCTGGATGTTAGCTATGGCCCTTTTAATTATAATAGAGGCGCTGGTTATATTCACACCGCTGAGGCAAGGGGTGAATTTATTATGAAGAATATCCAGTTTGGGACCACAAAAGGAGCCGGGATTCTATACAATGTTGGCGGTTCTTTTTCTGCTTATGACACTTCTGAATCAGGTGCAACCACTACCTACGGTTGGGAATTTGAGGAATCAAGGGATTATGGGAGTCAATATCACTTGCCGGAGGCTTCATATGCAGCTGTTGCCAGGATTGAGGATGACCCTAATACCATGATAGTAAGAGCTGACGCTTATGCAGTAACCGATGATGATAGTATTAGCAAACTGACAGGTGCCATGGTATTTTTTCGGGTTGAAGGCGTGAAGCTAGCTAAAGCCAGTTCAGTGTCCGCAGAGCAAAAGAATTCAGAAATAGATACCCGTGCCGATAAGGATGCAGGTGAAACAGGCGTTAGTATCCCTGAAGCCCTGGCTATTGTCATCATCGGCGGAGCCGCAGCCATGGCCGGTGCCGGTGCAGGTGGAAGGAGCGGAGATGGAGGAGACAATAACAGCAAGAGGAGAAGTCGCTATAGAATGTGCCTGCGTAAGGACTTCGGCGGTGGGATCCGTTATGATACCCAACCAGTAACGATCTATGCCCGGATTGTAGAGATAACGCCTGAAGGGGAGGAAATTGACCGACCAGACTTGACTTCTGCTATAGAGATTTTTTCCGGAGGGAATTTGGCTGTGGGGGATTGTTCCATGGCGGGGAACTATATGGGCGCCCTGGTGTCGGCAAAGTCGGTACCTGGCGGGGAAAATCCTGGCACCGGAGTAGTTAGCATCCGCTTTAGGGGTGAAGGGGGTTCCTTCCAGAACAATGTAACCTTCCGCATAATCGGCAAACCCTATATTTCTTTCCCAGAGCAGGGACGTTATCTGACTATGACGCTGCCAATGCTTTTAGGAGATGGCAAGGTTTATGAAACTCCTGTTACCCTCAATGATTTTCTGGAAAAGCCAGCTTCAGTCCGGCTGGATGTAGCAGAAGGGATTCCTCTGAGCTGCGAACTGGAAGAGATCCAAGATATTGAAAATATGGGGACTATGGAAGAATCCGGTGTCCAAAGCTATATTCTGAAAGTGAAAAACCTTAGCCCTAAGCCGGAAGGTCCGCAAACTGTAAAACAAACTTTTGGCTTCGGCATTATAGCTGAAAATGATCAGGAAAAAGCGGAAAACAGCCTAAATGCAGAGCTTTATCCGGAAGGTCTGTCCATCCGGGAAGTGAAGTTTGATGATCAGGGTTATGTCTTAATCGACACCTTTGATAATGAGGCTACAGACGAATGGGGGGACGTAGTACCAACGGGCTTTGTCCTGGATTTTGCCGTACCTGAGCAGGATGATGAGGGCAGACCCACAGTCCGGGTTCTCGAACCCAAGGAATACAGTCCTGTCTTTGCTGGCTTAAAAGGAACTGAGGAACGCACCATCCATTTGGCCGAGCGGTTTAAGTATAGTATTCAGGAAATCCCAAGCAACCTGAAAGAATATAAATTTGCTCCCGAGGAAGCTCTGGTGGAAGAAGAAGGTAAACCTTATTACCTCACCTTGCCCATTTCCTGCACCTATGGCCAGGAGGAGTATACCCTGGATCTGCCCCTTCGCCTCTTAGGCGGAGGTCCCGGACCGTTGGCCGGCTGGGATGAAGCCTTTGCCCATATGAAGAAAGTCGTCAGCAAAGTAGGCGGGATCAGTCCGGAACTGGCTAAGATGCTCCGGGAAAACGGTAAAAAAATGTCCACGGCAGAGCTTCGTCTGGTGACTTTTCGGATTTGCCATGATGCCGTAACCTACTACACCCGGGATGCCGCCGAATACGAAAAGATCGCCGCAGAACTGGATAACATGCTTTATTATGCCGAATGGCTCAAATGGTTCGGTGACCAGGCCTTTTCCTATCTGATAAGCAAATATTACGGCAATACAGCTGATGCTCTTCTATCCCCAGCCAAAGATATTTTTGCCGCCTTTTTGGGAGAAGTCCTTGATTATCTGCTCAATGATGAACCGATCACTTTGGACGAACTGGAAACCATTAAAAATATCACCGCAGGAGTGGATAATCTCATAGTAAATGCTTTTGATGATGCTACGAGTAGTAAAAATATTACCTTCAAACAGACATGTGCCGCCGTGGCAGGTTTCTTGGTTTGGAAGATAGCGAAGAATATTTATGAAAATAGAGACCGAGACGGGAAAATCGATATCTATTCTGCTATTACAGCGCTTACAGCTGACTTGACAGCTATGGGCGTGAAAAAAATTGCCGGTAATTTCTTTGATAAGGCTTTAGAAAATTCTGCGGTCCAAAAGGCATTAAATAAACCCGTCAGCAAATGGATGCAGAATATCGCACCTAATGTGTTCAAGGGTAGATGGGACATCGACAAGCAAGGGGAGTATCTGTTGAAAATCGTAGAGTTTAAGCAGTCAGATATTATCAAGAAGTACCTTGAAGAAAGCTTTGGTGCCGGTGCGGTTAAAGTCGTAGAAATGGGCGCGGAATCAGCTCAAGATTGGCTAAAATCCACCGAAGATAGCAACGCAAGCCCTGTAGATCTCTCAGCATGGCCACGGATAAGCTGGGTCAGTGAATTTACTGATGAAAATAATCGCAAGACAGCTTCCCTGATCTCCATTGATCTCGGCTTCGAAGCTATAGGCAAGTTCTTTGACCATCTCTTCGGAGAGCTTTTTGGCGATGTGCCTTTTGCCACGGAAGCAAAATCGCCTCCGGTTGATCCGCCCTATCTACCAGAAAAGAGCCTTGGCACTCTCTAATCGGATGGGAGTGAGGAAAATCAAAATATAAATAATGGAGGGTAGTATCATGAAAAAGCTTATGGTTTTATTTCTGGTGTTTATAATGATTTTCATTCTCGCCGCCTGCGGTGAGAAAAGAGAAGGAGGATCGCAAGCACAAGGTTCTGCTCCGGCTGAAGCAAGCAATGCCCCTTCTGGCGAAGAGGAAAAAGGAAAGGCTGGGCTTTCCCTCGACGATATCGCCGGGACTTATTCGATGAATACCTATTATGACGGCAAAGAACAGAAGCATACTGTCGTGTTCACAAAGAGCGGAGATAAATTGGTAGCATCCAGCGATGCTAAAGGTGAAGAACCTTTTGAATTATCCTATGATCCGGCTTCGGGAATAGCTTCATATGTTCAAAAGATTCCCCATGAAGACAGTGAAATCACAATAGATTCAAAATATACTTTTATCCTTGAGGATGGGAGTACAAAGGTAAACGGTGAAACGACTATATCATTTAAAGACGAAACAAAAGATGGACCCCGGTATGAAGGATACAAGATCGACTGACTGGAAGTTGGCTTGCTATAACAAGAATTTTAGGAGGTAATCTTATGAAAAAGACATTAATTATATTTTTATCATTGGTACTTATGCTCACCTTCGCCGCTTGCGGTGAAAAGAACGGCGGTAAATCACCCTCAGAAAGCTCCACGCCCGCCGAATCGGGCAATGCTCCCTCCGGCGAGGCGGGAGCGGATGAAAACAAGTATTACGGTATCGGCGAGGCGGCCGAGTATGAGGAGTACCGAATAACAATTGATAAGGTAGAGCGGGTGAGTGATACCTCAATTTTCTGGAACCCCAAGGAGGGGTACAGCTATATTAAGGTTTATGTGACCGTCGAAAATATTGACACGGAGGCCGTGTCGGTGGATGAGACCCCGCTATGTATCGTGCGCGACGGAGATTATAATGCCGAGCTTTCGGACTATTCGCGCAACACAGACGTAAAAAATTTTTTACAGGACGGTATATTTGAAGAAGCCTATCTTGCTCCGGGAACTGCGGAAAGCGGCTGGCTGACTTTCCAAATAAAGCCCGATGAAAAAGAGCTTACTATGAAATACGACCAACTGTTTGATACGGTCTTTTTCCGCTTCACGGTTGAGTAGATTTGAAGGAGGCTTTATATAATGAAACGAAAAATACTATCCTTTTTGCTTGCAGTCGCTATGCTGTTGTCCTTAATGGCGGGGCTTTCCGGCTGCGGCTCTGGTAATCAGGCTAAGACTCCCGGCACACAGAAATCCGAAACCTTTACGGTGGAGGACGGACAGACGGCATTGGCCTCAGAGGACGGTGCGGCGATAGACTTTGGCTGTCTGCTGGAGGCTGGCGAGGAACTCACCATACAAAAGGTATCGCCCGCGTCAATAGACAGCGATGTTGAAATCTACGCCTACGATTTCAAGCTGTCCTCCGGTCAGCCGGAGGGAGTTGTCGAGCTGACCATACCCTATGACGATGCGGGGCTTGAAGCCGACGAGGAAATTCTGTCGGTCTGCGGCAAATATCTAAACGAGGAAACAAAGCAATGGGAGGACGTCTTTTATACAGTAAACGCCGAAGCCAACAAGGTGCATATTTTCACTGACCACCTCTCCACCTATAGCGTGTTTAAGGTCAGGAACGAAGGAAAACGAAGCGAATACATTTACGATGTCAACGCCTACGCCGCTCACATGACGACAAAGCAAGCGGAGCAGCTGCTCAAAACCTACGCCGAGCAGGGTGTGTCGTGGCAAGAGGATGTTATATCAGCGTTTTTAAATGCAAACAGCTCACTGCCGATGTTCGCTGAAACAAATATCCCCACTCTCGTATCGCTTGGAGGCGCATACGACGATATGATCACCGAACCGTTCGGCAACGCGTTGACGGTTTTGGGCATCGCGACCTCCTGCACCCAGTTCGCGTATGACGCATACAGCAACGGGCTGACAAGCAAAGAAACGTCGATTAGCGGAATGAAAACCGTGTTGAATCTGGGGCTGAACTTGGCGTCGTCAAAAAAATATCTGTTGGATTCATTTCAGGTGGCCTATGTGGGCGTTGGAGTGATCGACATCGCGCTTACCGATGTGATAAATTTCGCCATCGACACCAAGTATGAAAGCACAAAAAATATGTACGACGCCTATTACGCAAGACCCGAAAACAATCGCCGTGTCAAGGATTGGTACGATTTATTCAAGAAGATATACAAAGAAAACAAATCCGCTCCGCAGACAGCTCTCGACAAAATGCAGAGCGAGATTGACAACTATGTAAACAAATACTGGGAGGTTGCAGCAAGCGACTGGGATTCATGGATAGACGCATATGAAAAGAACGGCAAGCTGTCCAAGTATCCGTGGCCGTCGGAGAGCGACCGCAATAAAATATCAAGCAATTACAAAGCTGAGATCTATGATTACCTTCAGGTTATGTTCCAGTCTCTGAGCCGGGATATGTATTTTGATGCCCTAACTCAGCGGGAAAAGGAGTATAAAGAACTTGCCGCACTGCTAAATAGGGTATACACCTTGAACTTCAGGGAGGATTATGACACTGAGAAGGCAAAATGGGCCAACGCATATGTCAAACTGGCCCCGCTTTCCGATAGAACCACGGCAAAAGAGTGGACCATCCGCCTTGACGGCGAAGCAAACGGACAGATGAAGTTCACTCTGGGTGCCCATGAAACGGCGAGATTCCCTATGAAGGTGGAATTTTATAAAACAGAAAAGGACTTGGAAGAGGGTAAGGTTGCCTTGAGTGCCAAGCTCAAACCCTTTGTAAAAACCGAAATGGAGGTCATTTTAAATACAAAAACAAATAAAGTGGACTATTCCGGAACATATACAGGGGTCATGAATGTTACGGAAACAGGTAAGGATATTGATGTGACAACTGTAGTCACATTTGAAAAGGATTTTGGCGACGGCTCTTACTATAAAATTGTCTGCTCAAATAATGAAACCCAGAGCACCTACATCAACGGCAGCTATTTTGTGCGGTGGTCGACAGGCGAGGCAAATATTGCGGGAGCAAAATTTGTATTCTCCGCTGACGGAACATCGTTCAGCGCCTCAATGCGAGACCACAACGATAAAGAGTGGGGCGTGATTACCTGTCAGAGGTAAAAACGACCCCAAGCACAAGATATGTCGGCCAACATGAGAAAACAGCGCACAATAATCGGATCAAACAAACTGGAGGCATATCCATGAGAGATAATATTCCATCTGCGGGCAGAGGCAATAAAATCTTGCCCGCAATACTGATTGCGGCCAATCTGCTGATGCTTGTGATAGGCGTTCTCACTATACCGCCCAATTTGCCGTCAGCAGCAGTAAAGGAATCTCCTGCGCCGAGGACGGAGCAAACAGCGCTCGTTACACCGGCATCGGAGAAAGAAACCCCGCCTGCGGCCACGGAAAGCGGCAGTATTCCCGCGCCGGAGGTGACAGGCGTGAGCTTATCCACGGAGGAACGCCCCGATTTGGAGGACTTTCTCTGGTACACAGAGGACGTGGTTTATGACGGAGTTCCATCCGATGCGAATATCATAGACAATATCGGCCCGCTGACTGGGAGCTGGAAAGCACTGATTATTTACGACCCCAATAACGAATACGACTCGGGCGCTATGGAGTTTCTCAATGTCGCCCTTACAGGTGCGGCGGAGAGCCTGAGCCTCACCCTCGACTGGTATCAGATTTTTTGGGCAAACGAGGGAGAACGCTTCGACGAAACGGATATGGAGGACGGCGTATTTCTGGGCAAGTGGGAAAACGGCGGTCTGTGGGCGTCCGGTGCGGGAACCATACACCTGACGCAGTTCTACGAGCTTAATGGGAAGCAATACGCCGTCGGTACGATGGATACGCCCGACGGGACACCGGCGCTTGTTGCGCTGGTGCGGCCATAAGGAGGTGCAGATATGGGGAAATATTGTACGAATTGCGGCAATGAACTTCATACCGGCGCTCGCTTCTGCGCCAAATGCGGCGCTACGGTGCTTGACGTGCCTACGAATCCTGTTCCCGCAGCACAGCCGAAACCTGTGCCGCAGACGCAGGCTAAAACCGAGGTGCAGCCTCAAGAATATACTCCGCCCGTTGCGACGCCAAAAAGAAAAAGTGCCGCAGCACCGAAAAGAAACAGCGGGCGCAATGCGCTGTGCATCGTGCTTTCCGTGCTACTTGTCATACAGATCGCGGCGGTGGCTCTCTACGGCTGGCCGGGGTTTATGGTGAAGGACAGACCGCAAAAACTTGGCGACATCCGCGTCGAAAACGGCGTGGCGGAGCTTTCTGGAATGAGCGTGTATTTCGGCGGCGCATACGGCGGGGCGACGCTTGAAAATGCCAAAACCGCCCCTATCGACTTAGATGAGGGGGCTGTCTCCGTCGGTTATGAGCTGGCGTTTGCGGACATACCCGAGGGCGAAGTGACGCTGTCCGCGCCAATGCCGGATGATCTGACCCTTGCGGAAAATGAGCGTTTGTATCTCGATATCGGTTTTTCCATGCAGGACGAGACGGGCGAGAAGGTCATGGTTTACGACCATATCGAGGCCTCGGAGCAGGGCGGAGAGCTGACCGCGAAGATAACCCCCTCAGGCTACCGCGAGCTGTCCGGCAACGTCTACTTGAAGGGCAAGGGCTTCGTTTCCCCGACCTACAGCGACAAAATGCGCTTTGACATCCAGTTCAAGGTCAAGCTCGTAAGCGCCTCGCAAAGCCAACGCTTCAATCTCATCTTTGACCGCTCGCGGTTTATGGCAACCACGGTGGAGCCGGGCGACGTAGAGGCGCTGCTCTCGCGTATGGAGCAGGTCTATGCGAAATACGGGGAGTTCGGCTTCGATATGTCGAGGCGCACCGAATGGCCTATGGATATCCATGTAACAACGCTAAAAAGCGCCGACGCCGCCACACCCACCTACGCGCAATATGTTTCAAGCTGGTGGGGCATTGACAGCGGTTACATGAATTTCAGCCGCCTGCTGTTTACGAATTTCAACCTCAATTCGGCCACGAGCATATTCGCACATGAGCTTATGCACTTTGTGCAGGAGTGCTATGTTACGACCCAGTATAAACGCCTCAATTGGCTGGACGAAGCGACGGCGGTATTTCTCGAAAAATATTTCGGCGGCACAGGCGATCACAGTGCCCGTCAATACGAGCTTTACGACGGCATATATCCTGCCTCCGACTCCGCGAGCGCCGGATACGCCCGCGGCGCGCTGGTCGCTTACTGGGCGAACCGGGACGGCTGGTATGACGGCGCGGACGCCCTTTCCGGCAACGATAAGATGTCGGGACTAATCGACCTCTATTCCACCGGCGGTTATTTGCAGGTGAGCAAATGGCAAAGCTGGATAGACGGCTGTGTGGGGGCACCCTCGGAATATGCAATAGATTTCTTCACAAAGCTCCTAATGGGCGAGGAGAGCGTCTGGGCGGAATATGCGTATAAGCCCTATATCCTCCATCAGACCATCGTGGATAATGCAGGAAAATCCGCAGAGGATTTTTCCTCAAAGCTTGACCCCAACTATGCCGTAACACTTTTTACATCGGTGCTTTCACTGAAAGCCGACAAACTTAGCAGTGAGGATGGACAGAAATTCGAGCTTAGCGTTCCCGCCTATGGCGCGATAGTCGTTGCACTTGATATGACGGAAAAGGAACGGGAGAAGCTGAATAAGGATGCCGCCGTCAGTATTAGCGCCCAAAATGGCGAGGAACTGGTGCTTTTGAAGTCGCTTTCTAAGGAAACGACGATCCAGCAAGGCGCGAGCGTTTCAGCCCCGGCGTTCAGGAAAACACTTGAGGACAAATACCGCTATCTTCTGCTGGTGGTAAACACCACCAACAAGACGAAAGACATACACTTTAAGGTAGCGAGTGGCGAAGGGCTCCCGCTGAATGAAATCATCGGCACCTATGACATCAATTATGAAACTTCAGCGTCAGGTACAATCAATAATTATATCGCAAAGGATGGCGATAGCTTGGTTTTATCCGATTCCGACGGCTTCAATGAGCCGGCTACATTGTCCTACGATCCCCTTAAAGGCATGGCTTATGGAAAACATACGTATTCAAAGGTGTATGCAACGGGCGTGGATGAGATTACGGTAATCTATAAGCTGTATTTTACGCGTGAAAACGGAGGCATTACAATGACAGGCGTGGGGTCACAAACCATAAACGGTAACCCAGCAGGCAGCTGGAGTTACAATGAAAAAAAGATTAATTAATGTGGAATGCTTGCCCAATATGTTTTTGACAGGACGGTGTTTGATTGATGCTGACGAGTCTTGCTGAAACTCTGCCCCCCGGCGTCATTCCCTGCGGGGACGGCAAGCTGCGCTGGAGCTATACGCTGAACCTGTGGCGGCAGCCGATCATGCTGTATACGGCGTTGGGGGCAACGTCTGGCGTTGCCGCCTCCTTCGGGCTTTTGGTGTGCTTTGTCCGCATGGGCATGGACGGCTTTGCGTCGGGGATCGGCTTCCTGTGGCGATATCTGCTGATTGCGGCGGCTGCGGTGCTTCTGATTATGGGGCTTTCCTATTTGATTCTTTGTCTGCTTTATAAGGGTAAATACACCATGCAATTTGAAATGGACGAAGCTGGAATTTTGCACACCGAAGCATTGGGACAGCAGAAGAAATCAAGGAGGTTGGGCGTGAGTGCGGCGATAGTCTGTACAGCCACCGGCTATTCCGGTGCTATGGGACTTGTCGCCGCAGGGCAGGGCTTTTACTCACGGTTTGCACAGGTCAGGGTGGTGAAAGCTGTGAAAAAGCAAAATCTGATACGGTTAAGCGGCGGGTTTGCGCCAAATAGGATATACGCCTCACCGGAGCAGTTCGATTTTGTTTGGCAGTGCATCATAATCCGCAGCCCGAAAGGAAAAAATATATGAATAGCAAACTGAAACGTGTGCTTCTGCGGATTTCATCCGTACTGATGTTACTTGCCGCCCTGCCCATGCTGCTGTGGTGCTTGAATCTCATTGACAATGCGGCACTGGACTACACCTACGCCGGAGCGGGTTGCTTCGCGGCTGGAATAGCGTACATCTTTTCTATGGTGACGGCCATCGCGGGCCTGGCCTTTGCAGAGCGGCTCCACCGACATCGCTGGTGCCGGACGCTTGGCCTTATCCAATTAGCGGCGGGAGTGCTGTTGATCGTCCCGCTTTACTCCTATGCTGCGTTCACATTACCGCCGCTTTTCCTGCTTACCATCCTGTATCTGTTCGGCGTGGGCTGGCGCGAAAAGCAGGATAGTGAACAACAATGAAAGGAGCGTCGAGATGGCAAAGAAGAAAAAGGACAAAAATATCCCCCTCCCCATCCTCATCCTGATTTACGCCGTGCTGCTGTTTGCCATGTATTTGAGCCTATCTACGCTGGCTCTGGCGATATGGGGCGACAGCGTAATGGGTACGGTGGACAGCTATGACAGCCGTCGGGACGATACGACCGCACAGGAAAATCGCTCCCGGACCATTTCCAAGGGCTATTGGTTTGTGGTAAGTGGCAAGGAGTATCGGGGCTATGTGATGTACCAAAGCGACGAGGCGTGGCCAAGCTTGGACGAAGGCGAAACGCGCTCCGAGCGCATCCGCTACCTTGACCTTTTCCCCTACATCAACAAGCCCGCCGCGCTGTGCGAATTTGACGAGATGGGAGAGGTGGCAATTATTTACCATATTCTCGCGCCCATCGGTTATCTGCTTTTGCTGCTACTTGTCATCCGCACAGCCAGACGCGGGAAAAAGAAGAAAGCAGCGGCGAGGAAACCCGCCGGAAAATCCGCGACGAGCCGGGAACCTCAAATAATCGAAGCAAGGAGTGATACGGATATGTTTTGTCCTAACTGCGGAAACAAGTTGCCGGAGGGCGCGGCTTTCTGTTCGAGCTGCGGCGCAAAAACACAAACAAACGCCCCCGGCGTGTGTAAGGCCTGCGGCGCAGAGTTGCCGGAGGGAGCTGAATTTTGCATCGGGTGCGGCAAGGCGGTGAATTTGAGAACGCCGGAGCCGATGGAGGTAAGCCAAGCGGCATCTTCCGCTCCCCCACAGGGAGGCGCGGGGCTGGTCGGCTTTTCCGACAGGTGTAATTCGCCGGAGATACTGGCTGCCGCGCAGAAAAACAAAAAATCATCCATCGGCTGTATGTGGATATTGGTTTTCGTACCGCTCATCGGCTTTCCCATCGCTGGTCTGCTGATGGATGATTTCCCTTTTGGAGAATCGGCGGTCATAGGTGTCGGTATTGCCCTTGTGATGCTGATCATCAATGTATTTGCTCTACGAAGAGCCAAACTGCCCATGTGGGAGGGCATCGTCACCAACAAATTCAGCAAAGAGAAGTACGAGCATAAAGACGATGCGTCAAAAACTTATACGGAATACACGGTGGCAATCACTACCGATGCGGGTAAAAAAAAGACTATTGTTGAAAAAGACAGCAGGCGGGATATGTATGACTATCTGGATGTAGGCGACAAGGTGCGTTTTCATCCGAAGTTTGGTACATACGAGAAATACGATAAATCGAAAGACCGCATCATCTACTGCAACGTGTGTTCCATGATGAATCCCATACAGAATGATCGCTGCAAGCGGTGTAATAATCTGCTGTTCAAATAAAGAAGGAGGATCTGTAATGGAACAATTCAACACATTGCTGAAGGCGGCGGAATGCGCCGTAACACGCTGTAATAGCTGGAACTTTGCCACATCCAATGATAGATACGATGTAAAAGGCTTGCTGGTGCTTGCCGAGACAAGCGACAGTGAAAACCCCATCGATGAGGACAGCTTTTATGTGGTTTCGCCCGCCGGAGCCATCGGCTTATGCGAGGACGGCGAGGACATCGACTGGCTGTTTCTGACAGGCTCCAGTGAAGATGAGGATTTACCTGCCACCTATCAGGTAGACCCGCAAATAAATTTCTGCCCCAAATGCGGCTCCGGTGTTGTTTCCGGCGCTCGCTTTTGCGGAGCCTGCGGCGCAAAACTAAATTAGAAATATACAAGAACCACTATAAGACAGAATAACAAAATGAATATAGCTATGGGCAAACCCGGTTAAAGCCGGGGACGCAAAGCCGAGGGTCTAAGGTGTCTTAGGATGCTACGATAGTCTGGCTGCTGACAGTTATGCAAAAGCCTGCCCTTCATATCCGAAGGATAGGCTTTTGCCGTTTTCAAGGGATGCTTCAGGTATCAGGATGCTGGTTTTCACTCTGCACTATGGCGAAAGAGGTTATGCTATGTTTCAATTAATTTATTCTATTATGAGGTTTCACTAGAGAAGGCGCTATCAGTACATATTGTTTTTCACCTCCACAATTTCATATCAAAAATTTAAAAAAGTCAGCATTTTGCCAATGGCAAAATGCTGACTTTTTCTTTTCAACAAATTTCTTATATCTCCGACCATTAAAAATATTTATCGTCATAAGTTTCTTGTTTATATGTAAAAACTTGACAATTTATCAGTGTCGTTCTCCGCCCTCCAATCTGTTTCGCATTTTCAGCAAAACAGATTGGAGGAAAGGACCATGAAAAATTATAAGGACAGCGATTATGCCCTTAATAAGTACAGCCAGGGCATTGTATATAAATTTGCGGATGGGATTATAGAGGTAACCATGGAGGATTATCTGCGCACAAATCCCGGCAAAACAGAACAGGATTTTCAGGAACTGAAAGCCCTGTCAGATGAAATTTATCACCGGCAGGCTGTGGTTACAAATCGGACAAGCCGTTTGAATGTCACGATAAACGGCATGGAGGAAACCGAGCAACTTGCCACGGCTTCCCCCGATACAGAGCTGATATATAAAAACGACGCTGGACAAGCCATGAGGGCTGCCAAAAAGTTATTAGACAGCGGTGAATTGACAGAAACACAAAAACGCAGGTTTGTAATACATTTCTTCAAGGGGATGTCAACGCGCCAGATTGCAGCCGGAGAAAATGTCAGTCATGTTGCCATACATAAGTCAATTATGCTTGCCAAAAAGAAATTAAAAAAGTTTTTTGAAAAACAGGGTTAATACCCCTCCTTTTTTGACATTGGGTGAGAGGGAAAATTTATTCTCTCACCCGCACATTGAAAAATGCCGATAGTTTTTACCAGCCATATCGGGATAGAAAGTATCGCTCCTGCTGGGATCGGCTGGAGAGAACTTTCATGCACGGCGGTAAATCCACTACGACTCGATATCACCCTTCATATCCGGGAAGCGGGGTCAAATAGGATACGAACGTACTTTGCTGATTTGCGTTTTTGAATATAATAACATGGCACTCTCCCGTGTATTCCCAGGTTGGGAATACGTTTCGTTCAAACATTTTTATAAATAGTTGCTGTAAGAAATGACAATATTTTATGCAGTAGCCTGAAATATAAACCAGCCATCCTTAACCGAAAACTGAAATACACCGCCATACTTTTCCACGATATGAGCTATGCTTTTTGTGCCAAAGCCATGCCCCTGTTCTTGTGATACTGGAAGCCCCTGCTGGAATATTGGCTCTACCTGATAGCTATTGTGTAGATCAATGCACAACTTATTATTTTTAGAATACATACGCAGCCGGATGATGCGTTTGTTGCTGTCTGGTATCTGTTCACAGGCATGGATAGCATTTTCCAAAGCGTTTGACAAGAGCGAGCAAAGCTCAGTATCGCTAAAGGGAAGCAAATCAGGCAGTTTTGCATCCACCGCCAGCACGATTGCCGCTTGTTTCGCTTTCGTAGCGAAAGCGGACAAAATCAGGTTGACGGTTTCGTTTTCACAAAAGCGTGTGGGTGTGATGGCATCCATGTCGGACTGGGCAGTTCGTAGGTAATCTTTAATCCCTTCTATGTGTTCCTTGGAGGCCAGCCCCTGTAAAAGCGCAAAATGGTGGCGCATATCATGCCGATAGGATGCGGCGTTCTGCTGTAACTGCCGCAGAGAAGCAAATTCTGTCTGTGCCAATCTAAACTGTGCATCCAACATATCCTTTTCTCTTTGAAGGCTTGCCTGTTTTTGTGTCTCAGCGTAGTAAAGGATAACAAACACAAAATAGAAAACAGAGATTGTTGAGGGCATGAACTGTACCGCCCATTCGGTGCCGCTGTAAAGCACATTGGTGTAGATGGCGGTCGTGTAGTCGAACAAATAGTAAAAAAGCGGCACCCCGCCTAAAAATAAGCAGGATTTAGTGGACACCTCCATAAGATGCCGGACGGAAGCCGAAACATACTTTTTCAGGAAATAGTAGAACAGAAATATCGCCCCAACATAAAAAACGTGATCCGCAAGTCTGCTGTCTAAAGCGGCGCCTGCAATGAAACCGAACCAGCGTGGTGCTTGACAGCAAAGATAACCGGAAAGCACACTGACGGCGGAGATGAGCCACGGGCGCTTATAATATAAAGAGAATATCACGATCAGCGGCAGATGGATAATCAGCGGATACAGCTTTGATGTCAAATCCAAGCCCAAAAGCCACCAACTGGCGGTTTGAACGAAAAGGAAAATGACACAGAGCAAACCGGTAGTGAACCTGTTTTTCTTTGTGGGTTCTATTCCCGCAAAGAGAGCAGTCACCGTGATGCCAAAGACCAGAGAAACCCCAAATCGCAAGAGTCCTATCACTGTTACTGCCATTGAAAAGCACCTCCCTCCATTTTCTTATTCCCCTTCCATTTGATAATTCAGATATTGCTGCTTAATCTCCTTTGCCTTGCCCTGTGCGACAGGAACAGCGGAAAGGGTCTGTAAGGTAATCTGATGGTTTTCGATGGTATCCACATACTGCATATTCACAAGATAAGAGCGGTGAGGTTTGATAAAACACCCATATTTCAGCAGGTTATCGCAGACAGAGGAAAAAGGCTCCGTACATTCGACTACCTTGCCGGAGCGCAGATGATAGAGGACGTTTCTGCCGATGACCTCGGCAAAAGCCAAATTGGAGATCAGTATTTTTTGAATCCCCTCATTGCTTTTTACGATGACCGCATCCTCTTCTTCTTTCGCTTTGATTTGTTCCAGCAGCTCATCAAAGGTGAAGAATAGTTTCTCCTTTGAAATTGGCTTGAGTACATAGTTGATGGCTTTCACCGAATAGCTTTCCAAAGCAAACTCAGGTGATGAGGTGAAGAATAAAATCGGTGCGGTTTTGTCAAAAGTGCGAATTTCCTTTGCCGCATCAATGCCGGTAAAGCCCGGCATCATAATATCCAGACAGTATATATCAAACCTCTTTCCTTTTTCCAAGGCCGAAATCAATTCAAAGCCGTTTGAAAAGGCGGCGTGTTCGCAGTTTAGATGTCTTGATGTTCGGTACAGGTTGATGAGCTGTACCATATTGGATAGCTCGTCAATATTGTCATCACAGACTGCAATTTGCAGCATAAGCATCCCTCCATGTTCTATTAGACTTCTTCAGAAACTCTCGCAGGCTTTTCCTCCTACAAATCGGGTAGTTGCCGATTACCGGGTTCAGATTTTATAACGGAATTTTCATCAGGAACATACTCCATGATGTCGCCAAAGTCGCAGCCCAAAACACCGCAAATCCGAACCAAAATATCGACATATATGTTTTCATCTTTTGATATTTTCAGAAGCGAGCCGCTGCTGATACCCGCCGCCCTACACAGTTCGCCTTTTCTTATTTTTTTGTCGATCATCAGTTTGAACAATTTGTTATAACTGACACCCATAACACGCCTCACGTCCCTCTAAAAGTCGAAAATCGTTTATACAAATAATGGATTACAGTATATCATCAAATTATGGCAAATACAAGATGAAATTCGTGCGTACTCGTCTATTTTCATGTGATATTGTGTTGCTTCACATCTAAAAGCAAAAAAGACAGGAGCCTACTTTCCTCTAAAATCATGTTTCATGTCGAAAAAATCATGTTTCATGCAGCGGACGGTTTTGCAGAGAGATTTCTGATAGATTGAACGTGGAGAAATAAATGTTATTTCGTTCAATCAAAAAGGAGGAAAAACTATGAAAAAACGATTTATGGGCATCCTGCTCACCCTGTGCATGGTGCTTACCCTGATGCCGCAGGCGGCGTTTGCGGGTGAGTGGGCATCAGACAGCGCCTTGGATAACGGCTGGTATTATCTCCGCTGTATGAACAACTACCTCAACTTGAATGCCGCCGGGAGTGCTGAACTGCGGAAACTCTCTGAAAATGAGGCTTTTTATGTGGAACACTTAGCCGACAGCGGATTTACCTTGAAAATGAAAGACGGCAGATATTTGGGACTTGACGGCACGAGAGGGGACGGAACCCGCGTAAAAGCGGTAAACAGCCCGTATACTTGGCTCATCCATTGGGAATACACCAATAAATTTACCGGCACTAAAACAGACATTTTCAGTTTGCGACCGCCGGAAGCCCAAAAACTTGTCGTCAACGCATCCGGTGAGAAGAATACCGACGGGACAGCCGTTATCTTATGGACGCATAAGGGTTTAGACGCACCCAATCACGCGGAATTTCGGTTTATTCCGGCAAGCACAGTCACTGACTCTACCGGTGAAAGCTGGTCGGTTTATACAGAGAACGGTCTGAAGGGTTACAAAGACCAAAATGGTAAGGTCGTGATTAAGGCGCGGTTTGATGACGCGGAAAAGTTTTCCCAAGGGATAGCCAGAGTTTATGATAAATACAAAGGTGCTGCCGCTTACATCGACACCAAGGGCAAACTCATCACGCCGTTCAAATATTATCCAGCCGCCAGTGGACATATTGTTTACGATGGTTTGATGCGCGTCGCGATAGAAGGGGAAGATATTGTAAGCGCCATTATGAATGGGGATGGCGTTGATTACGGTGTAACAGAAAATGGCAAAACAGTAGTCGTAATGAAAAGCGGCAAGAAACTACAAGCTAACAACAAGTATGGTTTTATTGACACAACAGGAAAAGAGGTCATAGCACTTCAATTTGACGAAGCCCACTCATTTCAAGATGGTCTTGCGGCGGTGTTCCAGTATCAAGGTTTCAAAGATGGCTGGCATTATCACAAAATTGGCTATATCGACACGACGGGGAAACTTGTAATCCCATATCAGTACGGCGGCGAAAATATGTATGATGGAAAGCTGTTTAGCTACAGTGACGGCATGACGTGCTTTGTTGAATACCTCGGCGCAAAAGGCTTCCGTGGCGATACGGTCTTGTATGCCCCGGTGGGTGTGATGAACAAAACCGGCAAGGTTATCATTCCCGCCAATCCTAATAGATATTACCCTTCCTCTTCTGTTGGTTTCCAATGGAGCGATGGTGTAATCACAAACACTTACTATACGGAAGTAAATAAGGATGGTGTACCCACCAAAGGGGGCGGATACGAATGGTCATTTGTGGAGTTATATGACTATTCGGGGAAGTTAATCAAAAAGCTGGATGGTTATCGTCTTGCTGTGCCGCTCGGCGGTGGTTACACACTGGCGGCGCACCAATTAAATGAAGGGGAAATAATAGAATACCTGGACACTGCGGCGTATGAACGCCACTGGACTGTTTTTGACCGCAACGGCAATATTGTGGTTGACAATGCGGCAAAAAACGACTATTACGTTCTCGGCGGCAGGGCTGATGGATATGGATATGGATACGCAAACGGCTACGTCTATTTTGCCGGAGAGAGTTACAAAGTTGCGGATATGCCCGCCGTGACTGCACCGTCCTCCAAAGAAACGCCATCACCTGCACCAAGCAAAGCGGTAAAGATATTGGCAAATCCCTCCAAAACTACCTACAAGCTTGGCGAGGGCTTTGATACCACCGGGCTAAACGCAGTGATTGGTGAGGGTAATAGTGAAACAAATGTGAACGGTAAAATCACCTTTTATACCTCTAAAACGGTGCAGTTGACACAAGGTCGTAAGTTCACAACCACAGGAACTAAGGTGGTCGAAATACGGTATGATGGTAAAAAAACATCTGAATATACCATCACTGTGAGCAAATAAAGCTTCCCCACCAGTTGCGCCGCTCCCTGTATAAGTTGGCGGCTCAACCTCTTAATTCATCGTTCATGTCGAAAAAATCATGTTTCATGCAACGAACGGTTCTGAGCATAGATTTTTGATAGAGTGAATACAGGGGATCTCCCCTATACTACCCCACAGAAAACGGAGGATTTAGAAATGAAAAAGTTACTGGTATTTATCATGGCGCTTGCCATGACACTGAGCCTTGCAGCTTGCGGAGGAAGCGACGCTGCTCCCACAACGTCTCCTTCCACATCCGCACAAGTTGAGAATACGGAATTTACAGCAGAGCAGCAAGCACTTGCGCAGGATTTTATGAGCATGGCAGAGGAATTTGATGCAATTGCTGACAAGGTAAATGCAAGCCCTGAGCTTTTGGAAAATGAAGAGCTTGTCACTGCTATGAATGACCTTTCCAGTGAAATTATCAAGGCGGACGAATACTTTGCCAGCCCTGAAACACTCACACCGGAAGTGATGGGTGCTCTGACGGTAGCCATTGAGGTAGGTCGTTCCTTCATTGCTGAAGCCGGTGCCGCTTTAAACGAATTCAGCCAATAATCGTCTCGATAAACCACAAAAGTTCGATGATAATCCAGAGTAATCACATTGGAATAATCACGAATACCGGCAACAAAATGGGCAGACGGACAAAATCGTAGTCTGTCTGCCCATTAAAAAATAAAAAAAGGAGACTTTATTATGCTGCCAACTTTCATCACAATCGCCGTAATTATTGCGGCCGTTGTTCTATGGATCATCTCCACCCAGCGCAGACTGGTGGTGCTGGATGAGAATATCAGCAATGCCATGAGCCAGATCGGGGTGCAGCTTTCCAGCCGCTTTGATGCGCTGACGGCCCTTTTGGATTTGACCAAGGGCTATGCCAAGCACGAAAGCGAAACGCTGATTGAAACTATCAAATCAAGAAGAAGCGTCATCACAGCGAAATCCACGCCGGATGATGTGATGCGTCAGGAAGGGGTTATTTCAGAAGCCCTTGGCAGGATTGCCATGGTAACGGAGCAGTATCCTGACCTGAAAGCCAATCAAAATTACATCAAAACCATGGACGCGGTGCAGACCTTTGAAAACATGGTGCGCACCAGCCGCCTGATTTACAACGACAGCGTGACCAAATTAAACCGTGAAATCCGAATGTTCCCGGTCTCTGCCATTGCCGGGATGCTGGGCTTTGGGCAAAGAGAATATCTTGTGGAGCAGGCTGACAAGGCGGATATGCCCAGCATGAAATGAGGTGCCCGATGCGCAAAAAAGTAAGCGGACTGATTCTATGCTTTGCCTTATTATTTTCCCTTCCTTTATCGGCTTTTGCGGCAAATCAGGTCAATACCATGGATATTCAGGCTGTCATTTACGAGGACGGTTCCATGTACGTTACACAGGTATGGGAGGGAGATTTTAACGAGGGCACAGAAAGCTATATTCCCATGAACGCGCCTGATTATCTGACCATCAGCCAGCTTACGGTCTCCGACCAAAACGGTGCTTATGAAACCGTACCGGAGTGGAATATTGATTGGAGCTTTGAAGAAAAGGCGAAAAAATGCGGCATCCATCATACCGACAGCGGATATGAAATCTGCTTCGGCATCAGTAATTACGGACAAAACCGTTATGCCATTGAATATAAGCTGGATAACGTGATAGGTGCTTATAGCGACAGGGACGGGTTCAATTTCCGATTTGTAAATGATGGAATGAACACCACCCCCACCGATGTGAAGGTGGAAATCCGGCTGGCGGACGGTATGCCCATCACTGATGAAATTGCCGACATATGGGGGTTTGGCTATGACGGACAGGTGGAATTTTCAGACGGCGCCATTCTCGCCTACACGGAAAGTTCGATCTATTCCGAAAACTATGTGACGGTACTGTTTTCACTGGATAAGGGAATCCTGTCCCCCTCACGGCAGGAACCGGGCAGCTTTGAGGAAGTAAAAGAAACTGCCTTTTCAGGCAGTGATTACAATGATACCAGTGAAGAAGTATCCACATTTGAAGCGATTGTCACGATGCTTTTGTCCATCGGACTTCCCATTGGGCTGATAATTTGGTTTTTCAGAATGAAAAAGAAACGTGCGGAGAAAAAAAGGCAACGATTTACAGAGCGGTTCGGGTATTTCAGGGACATTCCCAACGACGGCAATCTGAGTGCCACCTATGCGCTGGGACGGCTGTTTGATGTGTGTGAGGACGGTGCGATTCTTTCCACAGGAATGCTGCGGCTGATTCAGCTTGGTTGCCTGTCCCCCGTGGAAACGCAGCAGATCGGTTTGATGGGCAAAACCAAAGAAACAGTGAGCCTGCGGCTGGTGGGCAGCAATCATAGCAGTATGAACGAATATGACGAGTACCTTTATACGGTGCTCGAAAGCGCGGCCGGTCCGGATTCCACTTTGCAGGCAAAGGAACTGGAACACTTTGCAAGTCAAAACGACAAACTGCTGCGCGCCTACATACAGAAATGCGAAAACGCAGGCAGAACTTGGCTGAATCAAAAAATCTGCCTGAAACGGTGGGATATGCCCGCAAAGCTGACGGATCTGACGCCAACTGGTAAACAGGAGCTGGGCGAGCTGATGGGGCTGAAACGGTATCTGACGGATTTTTCACTCATTGCCGAGCGCGGCGTCAAGGAAATGCCGATTTGGAGGGAACTGCTGACCTATGCCATGCTGTTTGGTATCGCCGATCAGGTGGCGGAGCAGATGAAAGAGCTGTACCCCCAAATTTCTGTCGAGCTGACCGATTACAGCGGGAGCATGGCGGCCGCCTATTCCTACCACTACTTGCTTTACAGCAATATGAAGCAAGCCGAACAGCGGCGTGAGCAGGAAAAACGCAGCGGCGGAAGCGGCGGATTTGCTTCCCTTGGCGGGGGCGGCGGCTCTATTGGCGGTGGATCAGGCGGCGGAACAAGATAATGAGAACAAATGGAGGAAATGATGATGGGTCTATTTTCTAAAAAACCCCCTTGCCCCATCTGTGGCGGCAAGATTCCACTGATTCTGCCATCGAAAATTGAGGGCGAATATATTTGTAACGACTGTTATAACAAGATTGATATGGATGCCGACAAGGAAAGCAATCTGACAATGCAGGGATTTCGGGGATATCTGGCATTCTACAATCAAAACCAAATACTGAAAGACCGGTTCGTGGTTTCTGAGCGGATTGATTTCGGCCTTTGGGATACCAAAATCATCTTTGATTACCAGAACAAGCTGTTCTGTATGAGCAAAAACCCGGATAAAACCGTGTTTGAAGGCAGCCAGTTGAAATCCTTTACCATCCGGGAGGACAGCACCCCTCTGTTTGAGGGTTCAGCGGCAGGCATACGCCGTTATACCAGCACCGTAACAGAGCGGGCTATGGCGATGGCGCCGCAAATCGCACAGATTGCAGCGAACAAGCGGATGGCACGAACCCTTGATAGGCTGGACGACGGCAAGGTAAATAACTCCGCACCGGTGCAATATTTTGATATTCCTGAACCCTTTCAGGCGTTTCATGTGGAGCTGCATTTCGACCACCCCTACTGGACGGTGCTCAAATGTGATATGGACGGCCCACGGTTTAATAACACCCTCCCGGATGTGAACAACTACCTCCGCTCCTACCAGCAAAGCATAGAAGAAATTGAAAAGCTGGTGGCTGCACTTAGGACGGTGGCCTTCCCCGGCATGGCCGAGCAGTCTGTTGGCCCCGGTATGATGGGAATGGGGGCGTTACATACCAACATGGCTCCGCCTACCGACGCCATCGAAGAAATCAAAAAATATAAGACACTCATGGAAGATGGCGTGATTTCACAGCAGGAGTTTGAGGCAAAGAAAAAGCAGCTCCTTGGGATTTGAAGAAAATCAACCTGTCTATGCGGAAGGGGGACATGACATGACTTACGCCTGCGAGGACTGCGGCTTTTTATTCTGCCGGGTGGGAGCGGTAAAGGAATGCCCTTCCTGTGAAAAATCCCATATTCGCCCCGCCACTGAGGAAGAAATCGGGATGCTGGAAAAACTTTTGGAACAAGGAAAAACAAGTTTAGAAATCAAGGAGGGACAGACCTTATGAACAAACGACTATTAAGTATGTTTCTTGCGCTGTGCATGATTGTGACCATGCTGCCGGTATCGGCAATGGCGGAAGAAATACATACAACCATTGGCGGGAGCGGAGAAATTATCAGCTTTGCACCGCTGACAGAAACCCAAAAAGCGGTATCACTCGGAACATCCATTGAAGATTTGGAATTGCCCGAAACGCTGACCGCCACAGTGCGGACAGCCGTGCCTGCCGATGAAAATTCCACACAGGATTCCGGTAGCCCGGAAACGGCAACTCCCACAACGGCCTCCGAGCCTAAATGGAAAGAAACCACCGGGGATATTCCGGTAACATGGAATTCGCCTGACTATGACCCAAACACCGGGGGCGTTTATGCCTTTACGCCGGTGATTGAAGGCTATACCGTCAGCGCCCCGCTACCGGAAATTAGCGTGACAGTTGGCGCGGCAATGCTGATTGACAAGACGCAGGCGCGGGAAAAGCCAACGTTGACGGCACAGTCGGCGGAAACCCGCGACTTCTACATTGTCCTTGTGGGGGAGCGTATGTCCCCGTCCTCCCTTGGGTTTTTGAGCAACGACTGCGGCCTTTCTCCAATCAGCACGGCTGACAGTGACGATTATGCGCCTGATGATGATGGAAACGCAATGGTTAAATCATATCTATACCGAGCCGCTGTCGGCCAAACCATCACTTTTCACTGGGGCTTAGGTGAGGACGGCTTTCGCGGTTTGCTGTACGCATACTATGCGGACGATGAACCCATCCTCGATGCAACATTCGGTGCACAATGGGCTGTTTTGAGGAATTCGGGTCTGATAGGGTTTGCAACTGGCGCTAAACAGCCTATAGGCTTACAATTTGAAGTCGCGTCTCCGCCTGTGCTTTTGGCACCTGACGCTGTCACCAACTACGACATATGGGTGGGCGGCGTGCAAGTGGCCAGCACCAACGCAAGCAATGTACTGGACGACGGAACCGTCACCTATGACAGTGACACAAATACCCTCACACTGAACAATGCAGCAATTACCACTTCGCACATGGTTTCAGCAGCTAACTACGGTATTTATGCCCCGTTCGGTCTTAACCTCAAATTGGTGGGGGCAAACTCTATTGCTCTTCCGCATTCTGGATCTTACAGCGTATATGGAATTGCTTCTGACGAGAGTGACCTCCAAATCAGTGCGGAAGAGCATGGCTCGCTCACTGTAACCGCCGGCAATAACTTTGGAATTTATAGCAACAATCTAACGATCAACAGCGGTGCAATTACCACAGTGAGTTCGGTAATTTTTGTGAGGGAATCCGTATCTATCAGCGGAGGAACCGTGACAAGCACCGGAGGCACTCAAGGAATTGTAGGGAAAACAATAACCGTTAGCGGCGGAACGATGACCGCAAGCGGTAGTGGTAAGGCATTGACCAACTCTGTCGGGTCTCCTGATTTCACAGGTATGCAGGTGACCGCAAGCCTCAATGAGAGCGGAACCCCCACTGTTTCATATGATGCGGCGAATCTCGCAACCTATAAATATATCAAGGTTGAGCCTGCTGTCACCCCGCCTGTGCTTTCGGAGGTTGCCGACCTTACGGCTCTCCAATCAGCCATAGACGGCGCGGCAGGCGATTTGAATTTGAAACTTTCCGACAGTTATAGCGGCACTGGGACAATCACTATTCCCAACACTTGTAGCTACGACATCACCATTGACTTAAACGGCAAAACGCTTAACGGCGGTTCTGTTTCTGCCATCAAACATCTGGGCAGCGGTACGCTCACCATTACCGACAGCGCGGGCGGCGGAATGGTGACCAGTGGGACAATGGGGACGATTTTTGTGTCTGGCAGCGGCACCGTAAACCTTTCCGGTGGCACGGTGCGCTCGATAGGAGGCACTGAATATGTTGCGATTTGGATAGGCAGTAATAATACCTTAAATATTACCGACGGAACAGTGAGTGCGACAGGGTTTCGCGGTATTGCGATTTACAGCCAAAACGGAACCGTAAATATTTCTGGTGGAGCGGTGAGCGCGACAGGAAATAATGGAAAAGCGATTTTGGGTGAAACCGGCGCTTCCGGCCAATTGAACATATCGGGCGGAACGGTGAGCGCGGCAGGGACTGGCGGTATTGCGATTGACCACGCCAACGCAACGATTCAAAATGGAACAACTACTATTATCCAAGGCTCCAGTGGAGCAATAGCATATGCGCCGACGTTGGACAGCGGTGTGCAGGGCGGGGCAAGCACGAATTACGATGGGAGCGGTTCGGTCGCCTACAACACGGCGCATTGGCCAACCTACAAATACTTAAAGTTTGGGCTTGACGTCATATCGCCTGTGCTTTCGGCAGGAAACGTAAGCCGCACGAGCGACACAGAGGGTACAATCGACTTTACCACCGACAAGGCGGGCACAGCGTATTACCTTGTTGTGAACAGCGGCGTGTCCGCTCCCACGAGTGCGGAGGTAAAAGAGGGTGCTTCTCTCGGCGCGGTTTCGGCGGGCGCAGTAACGAACCAATCCGTTACTCTGACGGCGGGGGCAAAAGATATTTATGTGGTCGTGGAGGATTCGGCGGGTAATATCAGCACCCCGTTAAAAATCGAGGCGGCGGCGTATGTCGCGCCCGACACCACACCGCCTGTGCTTTCGGCGGGAAATGTAACCCGCACAAGCGACACAGCGGCTACAATCGGCTTTATCACCGACGAGGCGGGTACTGCGTATTACCTTGTTGTGAACAGCGGCGAGTCCACTCCAACGAGTGCGGCGGTGAAAAACACTGGCATTTCTCTCGGTTCCGTAAGCGGAACAGTGACGGATAAGGCCGTTACGCTGGCGGCGGGGGCGAAAGATATTTATGTGGTTGTGGAGGATTTGGCGAATAATATCAGCGCCCCGTTAAAAATCGAGGCGGCAGCTCTTACCTACACCATCACAGCCAGTCCGATCAGCAAGCATTTTGGTTCGCTGGCAGTGGGCTACACTGCCCCGGCAGCGCAGACTGTTACTATCAGAAATACCGGAAACTCCAGTGTGACGCTTACCCCGCCAACCAGCACCAACTACACCATCGGCGCACTCAGCACCACCACACTGGCAGCAAATGGTACGGCCACCTTTACCGTTGCACCAAAAACAGGTCTTTCAGTGGGCAATTACGCTGAAACCCTGACCGTAAGCACCGACCACAGCACCAGCACTACGGTAAGCTTCATCTTTACTGTGACGGCGGCACCAACCTATACTATCACCGCCAATCCGACCAGCAAGGATTTCAGTTCACAGACAATCGGTTACAGCGCCCCGGCAGCGCAGACCATTGCCATCACAAACACCGGAAACTCCAGTGTGACGCTTACCCCGCCAACCAGCACCAACTATACCATCGGCGCACTCAGCACCACCACACTGGCGGCAAATGGTACGGCCACCTTTACCGTTGCACCGAAAGCCGGACTTGCGGTGGGCAATTACAATGAAACGCTGACCGTAAGCACCGACCACAGCACCAACGCTACGGTAGACCTGAGCTTCACTGTGACAGCGGCTCCTACTTACACCATCACAGCGAATCCGACCAGCAAGAACTTCGGCTCACTGGCAGTAGGTTACAGTGCCCCGGCAGCGCAGACCGTGACCATCACAAATACTGGAAATACCAGCGTGACGCTGACCCAGCCGACCAGTACCAACTACACCATCGGCGCACTCAGCACCACCATACTGGCGGTAAACGGCACGGCCACCTTTACCGTTACGCCGAAAACCGGTCTTGCAGTGGGAAATCACGATGAAACCCTGACCGTAAGTACCGACCACAGCACCAACGCTACGGTAGACCTGAACTTCACTGTGACAGCGGCTCCTACTTACACCATCACAGCGAATCCGACCAGCAAGAACTTCGGCTCACTGGTAGAGGGTTACAGTGCCCCGGCAGCGCAGACCGTCACCATCACAAACGCCGGAAACTCCAGCGTGACGCTGACCCAGCCGACCAGTACCAACTACACCATCGGCACACTCAGTACCACCACACTGGCGGCAAACGGTACGGCTACCTTTACCGTTGCACCGAAAGCCGGTCTTGCGGTGGGAGCGCATAATGAGACACTGACCGTAAGCACCGACCACAGCACCAACGCTACGGTGGAATTGAGTTTTGAAGTGACGGCGGCTCCTACTTATACCATCACCGCTGACCCGGTAACCAAGGATTTCGGATCGCTGACAATCGGCTATATTGCCCCGGTAGCGCAGACCGTCACGATCACAAACACCGGAAACTCCAGCGTGACGCTGACCCAGCCGACCAGCACCAACTATACCATCGGGACACTCAGTACCACCACACTAGCGGCAAACGGTACGGCCACCTTTACCATTACGCCGAAAACCGGTCTTGCAGTGGGGAATTATAATGAAACGCTGACCGTAAGTACCAACCATAGCACCAATGCTACGGTGGAATTGAGTTTTGCAGTGACGACGGCTCCTACTTATACCATCACCGCTGACCCGGTAACCAAGGATTTTGGTTCACTGACAATCGGCTACAGTGCCCCGACAGCGCAGACCGTCACCATCACAAACACCGGAAACTCCAGCGTGACGCTGATCCAGCCGACCAGCACCAACTATACCATCGGCACACTCAGTACCACCACACTGGCGGCAAACGGCACGGCTACCTTTACCGTTGCACCGAAAGCTGGTCTTGCAGTGGGTAATTATAATGAAACGCTGACCGTAAGCACCAACCAAAGCACCAATGCTACGGTAGAACTGAGTTTCTCTGTAACGGTGGTTCCGAACTACATCGTCACCTTCAACCCGAACGGCGGCACGGTCAGTGAAACTTCACGCTCGGTTGCATCTGGTACGGCGGTAGGGGCACTCCCGACACCGACACGCTCCGGCAGTTACAGCTTTGACGGCTGGTATACGGCGGCAAGCGGTGGAACTCAAATCTCCGCAAGCACAACCGTCAGTGCAAATGTGATCTACTATGCCCATTGGACTTACACCGGCGGCGGTGGCTCTGGAAGTGGCGGCGGCAGCTCCTCAAACGACAACAGCAGCCCTGTCATCGTCACCCCACCCGCACCGGATAAGCCGAATTCACCCACTCAGGGAGAAATCAAGGTTCCCGGCACAGTGGACGGCAAGGGCAATGTCACAGTGAGCCTCACTGACAAAACTGTGACTGACGCTTTTAACAAGGCACTGGCTGAGGCCAAGAAAAACGGCACGGAGCAAAATGGCATCACGGTGGTTCTCCGTGTGGATACCGGCAACAAAACCGGCTCCAATGTTACGGTCAATCTACCAAAGGCCGTGCAGGATACCATCATTGCAAAGAAAATCGTCAACACCATTGTGGTGGTAGACAACCCCGACATCAGAGTCGGTATGGATTTGGCGACCATACAGGAAATCAATAAGCAGGCAAAATCTGATGTAAATATCACCGCCACCCGCACGAACAGCGGCAAACTAACAGGCGAGGCGAAAAAGGCAATCGGCAGCCGTCCGGTATTTGACCTCAAGGTGAACTACGGCAACGGCAAGGCGGTCAGCAGCTTCGGCGCAGGCAGCGTATCGGTAACCATCCCCTATACCCTCGGCGCAAATGAAAAGGTAGGGAATGTGCAGGCTGTGTATGTGGACAGCAAGGGTAAGGTGCATTGGCTGGTAAACTCGGTCTATGACAGTGTGGAAAAGGTACTGCGCTTCAGCACCGATCATTTTTCCACCTACGGCATCGGCTATAAACAGGCCAACACCGCATTTACTGACATTGCAGGCCATTGGGCAAAGGAAGATATTGAGTTTGTGGCAAGCCGTGGGCTGTTCAGCGGAACTTCTGAAACCAAGTTCAGCCCGAACACCGCCATGACAAGAGGAATGTTCGTCACGGCGCTGGGGAGGCTTGCAAACGCCGATGTGAGCGGCTACGCAAAGAGCAGCTTCAGCGATGTGCAAGACGACGCCTACTATATGGGCTACATTGAGTGGGCAAGCAAAAATAACATTGTAAACGGGGTTGGCAATGGAAAGTTTGCCCCGGATCAGTCCATCACCCGTGAGCAGATGGCGGTCATTATGAGCAATTATGCCAAGACCATCGGTTATACTCTGCCGAAGGTTCATATCGAAAATATCTTTACAGATAACGCTAAAATCAGTACCTACGCCAAGGAAGCCGTGAAGCAGATGCAAATGGCAGGCGTCATCAGCGGCAAAAACGGCAATCTCTATGATCCGCAGGGTACAGCCACAAGAGCCGAGGTGTCCGCTGTTCTGCGCCGCTTTGTGGAGCTGGCAATTTCCAGCGACACGGCGCAGGGCTGGTCCATGAACGATTCCGGCAAATGGATGTACTTCAAGGATGGCAAGCCCCTCACCGGCAAGCAGGACATTGACGGGGCGACCTATACCTTTGACCAGTACGGCGTGACAGTGGATGTGCCGAAAAATCTGAGGTACACCACCTACACCGTGCAAAAGGGCGATAGCTTTTGGAGCATATCCCACAAGCTGTGCTGCCCCATGAGCGAGCTGGAACGACTGAACAACAAGAGCCGGTTTTCTATCATTTACCCCGGCGATGTACTTCGAGTGCCGGAAAAGTAACAGAAACAACAAATCAATAGAGCTATGGGCAAACCCGGTTAAAACCGGGGACGCAAAGCCGAGGGTCTAAGGTGTCTTAGGGCGCTATGATAGTCTGGCTGCCAAAAACTGCGCAGGGCGTGCCCTCTCCAAACTGGGGGTACGCCTTTGTCATTTCTTACGGTTTTTAACGGAATATATGGCATCCAGATACTTTGATTTTGCTATGCGCTATGGCGAAAGGGGTGCTTCTATGAAAACTTCTTGTTTTGATATGAGGTGGAAATAAAGACGGCGGACTTTATATTTACCATTTTCTTTACATACAATTTCATATTCAGATTGTAAAAAAGTCAGTATTTTGCCATTGGCAATCTACTGACTTTTTTTATTCGATAAGAAAATGTAAACCCCGACCGGCATTTACATACTTTTACAATTTATCTCTCAATCAGGCAAACACGATTTTACATTGCCGTTCCCCGCCTCCGGGCTTTGGATTTTACAAAAATTCAAAGTTCGGAGGAAAGGAACATGAAAAATTACAAAGACAGCGATTATGCCCTCAACAAGTATAGTGAGGGTATTGTATATAAATTTGCCGACTGTGTCCGTTTGGAGATCACTTTAGAGGACTACCTGGCGGAGAACCCCGGCAAGACGACGGAGGATTTTCAGGAACTGAAAGACCTGTCGGATGAAATCTATCACCGGCAGGTCGTACACGAACATCGGACAAGCCGTCTGGATGTGCCTATAAACGGGCTTGAGGAAACCGAACCGCTTTCCGTACCGCCCCCTGATACCGTGCTGATACATAATGCCGAGAAAACAAGGCGCTGAAAGCCGCCCGGCAGCTTCTGGACAGCGGGCAGCTGACCGAAACACAAAGGCGCAGATTTCTTCTGCATTTCATTCAAGGACTGTCAACACGGCAGATCGCGGTAAAGGAATTGGTCAGCCATGTGGCTGTACATAAATCCATTGCCCTTGCCAAAGAAAAACTTAAAAATTTTTTTAAACAGGGTTAACACCCCCCTCCTTTTTTGACATTAGGTGAAAGGTTCTTTTCGCCTTTCGCCTGTTCCTTGACAAACACCGGTGCGCTTCACCGGTCATACCGGGATGTCAGGTACATTACCTTCCGTGCCGTGCGCCAGGATCGCCGGTCATTTCCCGTTCTGCGAGGCAGTTTTGCAGAGACGGGGTATGTCCGTGCGGGAGCGCCCGCCCTTTTAGCGCCTCGAAAGGCCGGCAGACAAAAGGCACAGGAGCCATAATGATACTTCCCATTTAGGGCCAGCGAAAAGGCAAGTAGCTGGGAAAGCATCGCTCCGGCTGGGATAGGCCGGAGGGAGCTTTCATGCGCAGAGTTTTACTCTGCGGCTTGACATTACCCCCTGTATCCGGGAAGCGAGGCCAAATAGGATACGAAATTATGAGGAACACGAATCATCTGCCTGACGGCGGAGCTATTGCGGCAAAGCGGCCATCTTGCTTTGCCGCACCACTCTGCCGTCAGCAAAAAGGAGGGAAACCCATGCAGTACAAGGCCATTCATGAGGTCAGCCGCGAAATCCCTCCGGGGATTTTGCAAAAATACGGAGAAGCGGCTCTTTTTACCGCCTATGGCTGCGTTTTGCTGGAATGCGAAACCGCCAAGGGCTATGGCTATAAAGCACTCAATCTACAAACAGGGCGTATGGCGGCCATTCACCGCCGTACCAGCCCCCTGACCCTTTCCGGCGTGGCGACCATGGCGGAACGCATCCGCCTGTCGCCCGTGGCGGGCAAGGGCCGGTATGAAATCGACATGCCGCCCGGAGAAAACCTGCTCCGGGACAGCCTTGCGGGAATTCAGAACCACATTTTTGAAACCATTCTGCCGGAACACGGCTATGGCATCCGGGAAAAGCAGGTGGAGCTTGCCGCCCACATTCTGGATGCTATCGGGCACCGGGATATTTCCCTGTCCGAGGCGGAGGTGGGCACCGGCAAGACCCATGCCTATCTGATCGCCGCCGCCCTTGCCAAGCGGGGGCGCGTCAACGACTTCTGGCTCCGGGGCTATTATCCCGACCAGAGCTACGCCGCCAGCGCCTATATGCCCGTAGTGATTTCTACCGCCAGCATTGCGCTCCAGAACGCCATTGTCAGGGACTATATTCCTGAGATATCCCGTATTCTGATGGCTCACGGCATTATTCGGACGCCTTTATCCTGTGTCCTCAGAAAAGGCCGGGAGCATTATGTCTGCGAACGGAACCTGCGGACCTTTTACCGGGATACGGACGAGCGGACGCAAAAGCGTCTGGCTCCATTGCTACAGGGCATAGCTTCCATTGATCTGGCCAACACGGAAGGGCTGACACCCTATATCAAACGGCGGATCTGCGTATCAGGACGCTGTGACGACCACTGCCCTTATTACGACGGCTGCAAGTACATGGCCCATATATGCTATGTCCAGTCCGGCGAACATGATTTTCAGGTCTGCAACCACAACTATTTTCTGGCCGATGTCCTGCGCCGTTCCAAAGGGCAGCGTCCTCTCATTCCTCATTATCAGGCGGTCATCCTTGATGAGGCTCACAAGTTTTTGGAAGCGGCCAGACAGATGTACGGCGTGGAGCTTAGCAGCCTTGCCATTCCCCGAATGGTGGAGGATATCAGCTGCTTTACTTACCGGAAAGGCGTTAGCGGCCAGACGGTGCGGGAGCTGGCGGTGAAGCTGGGCGGACAGAACCGGCGTTTGTTCCGGCTCCTGACAGAGCGTATCCCCACTGGCAGCGGGGACGAAGAAGCGGAACGGGTTCCGACGCTTTTGGATGAAACAGCGGCCAGGCACCTGCGCAATATCCGGCGCATCGGCAGTGAGCTTTCCACTTTGCTGTCGGAACAGCTGCTCCTTGCAAGATATCACGGAAGCTGCGCCCAAGCACGCTTCGCCCTTTCCCGCATCCGGGAGCAGGCGGGCATCCTGGAGAATTATGAAAGCCTCGTCTACTGGCTGGAGCAGCCAAACGGGGAGTTATCCCCGGAGGAAAGAAATTCTCTGGAAACTCTTCTGTGCGCCATTCCAAAGCAGCTGAGCGATCTGCTCTACAAAGACCTTTGGAGCGGAAGCATTCCGGTGATCCTGACCTCGGGCACGCTGTCGGCTGCCGGGAGCTTTACCCATATCGAACGCAAGATGGGGCTTGACCGGGTGCGGAATCTGACAAAGACCAGCAAGCCCTCTCCCTTTTGCTACCGGGAGAATGTGCTTTTGTATCTCAGCGAGTCCGTTCCCTTTCCCGACCTTCGGGATAAAGAATACCTTGCCGCCGTAGCCGAGGAAGCGGGACAGCTGATTGAAGCGGCTCACGGTCACGCGGCGCTGCTGTTTACTTCCTACCGGGCTATGGATCAGGTTTTTGCCCTGCTGGAAGCCCAGGAGCTTGCCTATCCGCTGTTCCGTCTGGACAGGGGCGGCGTTGCCGCCATTGAGCGGTTCCGCAAAAGCGGCAACGGTGTTCTGTTTGCCAGCGGCGCGCTTTGGGAGGGGATCGACCTCCCCGGCGACATGCTTTCCCTGCTGATTATCGTCAAGCTGCCCTTCGCGGTGCCCGATCCGGTCAGCGAGTATGAGCAGACCCTGTATGACACCATGGAGCAGTATAAAAACAGTGTTGTGGTGCCGGAAATGCTCATCAAGCTTAAACAGGGTTTTGGACGGCTCATCCGCACCGAGACCGACACCGGCGTGGTGGCGCTGCTGGATTCCCGCGTTCGGGAGGGCGGGCCTTATCGGACACGGGTGCTGGACGCCCTTCCGGACTGCCCGGTGACCAGCGATATTGCCGCCGTGGAGCGGTTTATACAGGAAAAAAAGGAGCCGGGCTACTTCGGGTAGTCCGGCTCCCCCGTAATAAGCGGACATATTCCCAACCTGGGAATATGTTTTGAGGGAAGGAGGAACCCCGCCATGAAAGATATGCTGGACAGCTTGAATATACAGCCCCCGGAACATGTGAACCTCGCGGAGCTTGCAGACATCCGGGACGTGAAGATAGACCTGTCGCTCCCCAAAGAGGAACGTGTCAAGTCCTATCTGGTGCAGATCAAGAACCCATACTGCTATCGTTACGGTGACATTATTGTCCGGGTTTCCTTTGCGGACACTGAGGCATCGCTGGAAGATCGGCTGAAACAGTATTTGCTCTCACACGCGGGCAGCGCCCTTTCGTGAGCAGCCAGCCGCATCGTTGCCCGTGGAAATGAAGTGCGCTATCATATAACAGGGCAACAAGAGAATATAGTCTGTTCCTTCATTTCGCGGGATTTATTGGTTAATCCATATGAAGGAGCGAACAGTATGCAGGAAACGACGGTATGGATTGCCGACGGTTATCTTCGGCTGTCCATAGAAGATAAAGACAAGAAGGATGAAAGCAACAGCATCAAAAATCAGCGGGACTTAATCCTTGACTTTTTGAGCAGGCATCCCGACATACAGGTACACAGAATCCTGGACGATGATGGCGTTTCCGGCGCACATTTTGACCGTGAACGGTTCAAGGAAATGATACGCCACATCGAAGCCGGGCTGATTAACTGCGTCATAGTAAAGGATTTTTCCCGTTTGGGCCGCGATCACATTGAAACCGGCAAGTACATTGAACGGTATTTCGCCTCGAAGGGCGTCCGTTTTATATCTGTGAACGACAATTACGATAGCCTGACGGCGGACGACAGCGATAAGCTGATGGCGTCCTTCAAAAACATCTGCAATGAAGCCACTTTGGAGGATATATCCGTCAAAACCAGCTCCCATCTCAAGGTGAAACGGGATAACGGGGAGCTGGTGGTAAACTTTGCCGTCTATGGGTATCTCAAAACCAAAGACAAGCAGCTCATTCCCGACGATTACGCCGCCGATGTGGTCAGGTTCATTTTCGGCATGAAAATCCAGGGTTACAACGAGCAGCAGATTGCCGACATGCTGAACAGCAAGGGTATTCTGCCGCCCGCCGCCCACAAGAAGGCGCTGGGCCTGAAATACTGCACGCCCTTTGCCGTGAAGGACATCCCGAAATGGTCGGTCAACGCGATCAAGCGCATCCTCACCAATCCCGTATACATCGGCACATTGGAACAGGGCAAGCGAAAGAAATTAAGCTACCGCGTGAAAAACAAGTGTATTGCCGTTCCGCGTGAGCAATGGTCGGTTAAGGAAAAGCGCCATGTACCCATTGTTGACGATGCTGAGTTTTCCCTTGTGGGGGAACTGATGGCGCGAGATACCCGGACGCCGGTGGGTGCCGAACAAATTCATATGTTCTCCGGCATCATCCTGTGCGGGTCCTGCCAGCGCCCGATGAACATGCGGACGGTCAAAAAAGGCGGCAAGGAGTATATTTATTTCAACTGCTCCACCCACAAGCAGGACAAATCCCTGTGCAAGTACAACAATGTGAGCGCCAACATCCTCCACGGCTTCTTGCTGCACACCCTGCGGGCGCAGATCGGCGGGCTGGTATCGGCGGCGGAGGTCGCCGACGACTTCGGCCCCGGAACTCTTCTTTCCCGCAAACAGCAGGCCATTGAGGACATGATCCGGCACAACCGGCAGATAATCGAGCAAAACAACACATTTCTGGTGCGGGCTTATGAGCACTATGTCAGCAAGGTCATCACTGAGAGCGAACACCGTATGTTCAAGGCCACATTCAAGCAGCAGGTCGAAATCGCCGAGGCCGCCATCGCCGCCCTGGAACGGGAGCTGGCGGGCCTGCGGGACGGTACGCTCGGCAGGGACTTGGTGGAACGCTTCAAGAAATATCAAAATCTCACCGAACTGAACCGGGAGGCTGTGGTCAGCCTTGTCCGGGCTATCGTGGTACACGACAGCGAGCATATTGACGTGCATCTGCGTTACAGCGACGTTGCGCCGCTTGCTGCCGCTCCGGCCGACCTTGAGACAGTAAGGGAGGCGGGCTAAATGGCAAGAAAAAGCAGATGGAACCCTCAAGTTATCGAACAGCCTTCCCCCGTCCTTATAGACACATGGATTTATGGCCGCATATCCAGCGATCAGGAAAAGAACGCGGATTCCGTTGACAATCAGATTGCGCTTGCTACTGAATATATCGCCACAAAGCCCGATCTTGTGCTGCGCGGCGCGTTCCGGGACGACGGCTATTCCGGCACCCGGTTCGACCGGCCGGACTACATCAAAATGGTGGCGGGCATTGTGTCGGGAGAAGTCCGCTGCGTGGTGGTCAAGGATTTATCCAGGCTGGGCAGGGACTACATCGAGGTCGGTGAGCTTTTGTTCAAGACCTTTGTACAGTACGATGTGCGGTTCATTTCAATTAACGATTACTATGACAGCGCCGATGAGGATGCCCGTAGAAAGCGGCTCATCATCCTGTTTAAGAACCTCGTCAACCATATGTACAGCCGCAACACCGGCAAACAAGTCCGCTCGGCCTATGCCTCTAAGCAACGGCGCGGAGAACCCATAGGAAATAAACCGCCTTATGGGTATGTGTATGAAGGAAAAGGGGCCGCCCGGAAGCTTGTGATTGAGCCGCAGGGGGCGGAGATTGTTCGCCTGATGTTCAACATGCGGGCGGAGGGTAAAAGCATCCATGAAATCACTTGCTGCATGAACCGCAATAAGATCCCCTCGCCATGCAACCACTACTATAACCTGGGCCTCTCAAAAAATGATAAGTATGCGGTATGGAGGCCGTGGGACGGCACCACCATCCGGCGCGAAATACTGCAAAACGAGGTCTATATTGGCAATTTGGCGTTGGGGAAAACTGAGGTGCGCGATGGGAAAAACCATCGAAAACCGCGTGAAGAATGGATAATCCATCCGAACAACCATCCGGCCATTGTAGACCGTGCGTCATTTGACACTGTACAGCAGTTATTGGCCGAGGCGTCGGAACGCTACAAAAAGCACGGCAACCACTTTGAGGAAAACATTTTTGCCGGGAAGGTCTTTTGCTCCTGTTGCGGGAGAGCGGCTGTTCGCAGCATTCAGCGACGGAAAACCGTCGCCGACAAATTCGACTACTACTGCACGAATTGTCATGCTGAACTGCGGCACGCTCTTGGTAAAGGAAAAATCGCGCGCTTTCCGCTGGAAGCGATGGAAAAGATCATCTATACCGAGCTTCGGACGCGAATCGACACTTGCCTGGATATGGGTTCCCTGTTGGATCAGGTCTCCCGGTCGGAAACCTTTACAGCAAACCGCACCATGTTCTTAACGGAACGGCGCAGGCTGGAACAGGCATTGGTGCAAGCCGAGGATTTGCTGTCCAGCGCCTACATCGACCATCTTTTCGACGTATTAGACACAAGGGAGTTTGAGCTTGCGCGGACAAAATTCGAGAGCGACCGAAACGCGGCGGAGGCCGCGCTGGAACACAACCGGCAGGAGCTTGACCGGTGCGGTCTGGACGACATCCGTAAAAATGAGTGCCTCATGGCTTGCCGAAGGTTCGCGGACTTCGACCGCTTAGACCGGGGCATCGTTGCCGCGCTGGTAAAGCGCATTGAAATCACACCCATGTGCAGGGAAATCAGTGTAGAGCTAGCTTTCCGGGACGGCTTCGCTGAGCTGGAACGCCTCGTTTCTGAAAGGGGGGCTATGGCGAATGTTGGCTAATGCACGGGTCATGGCCCCTTTCGCTCCGGTCATGGTATCGGAGTATGTAATCGCACGTTATTTGCGGCTGTCCTTTGAGGACAACCCGGACGATGAGAGCAACAGCATCAAAAATCAGCGGGACATGATCGGGGATTATATCGGAGGCTTAGAGGAATTTGCGGGCGCGCGCATCGTGGACTATGTGGACGACGGCATCGGCGGCCGCCATTCCGACCGCATGGAGTACCAACGCCTGATGCGGGATGTGCAAAGCGGAGCCGTAGACTGCATTATCGTCAAGGATTTATCCCGCATAGGCCGGAACATGCTGGATGTGGACGATCTTCTCATGAACGTGCTGGTGACGCTGCGGGTTCGCTTCATCGCCATTAACAACCGATATGATAGCTTTAAGCATCCAATCTCAAACCTGGAGCTGGCTTTCACCAATTTTGCAAATGAGTGGTACGGCAAGGATTTGGCGCAAAAGGCTATAAGCAGCAAGCGCATCAAGATGAAGCGCGGCGAATCGCTCGGAAGATGGGCGATCTACGGCTACAAAAAGTCTGATGTTGAGAAAAACAAATGGGTGGTTGACGAAGAAGCCGCGGATATTGTGCGTTTGATTTTCTCCCTTGCCATCGACGGCAAAAACACCACGGAGATTGCCCGCATCCTCAACGCCCAAGATGTTCTCACGCCCGGCCGGTACAAGGAGAGCAAAGGGTATCGCGTCAAAGGATGCTGGCAGGTTATTGACCCGGAATACGCTTATTGGGACTGCGGTTCGGTTCTCCGCATTTTGAACGACGAGCGGTACATGGGGACGGCTATCAACTGCATGACAAAAGTGAGGATGCCCGGCAAGAGGGGCGATACCGTGAAGCGGCCCAAAGAGGAATGGATTATCGTGCCCGGTGCCAATCCTTTCATTGTGTCGGAAGCAGACTTCAAGGCCGCACACGACGCTCTGCGCGAAAAACCGGTCAATGTATCGGCTGACCACATCTTTTTCAAGAAAGTGAAGTGCCCGGTTTGTGGACGTACCATGCGGCGCTCCGGCAAGTATAACCCCAAGTTTTACTGTACTACCGGCCAATTCACCGCTCATTACAACTGCCCCGACGTGAAAGTCCCTCAGGAGGCGATTGAGGCCGTCGTGTTTGCGTCCATCCGGCAGCACACCGCCCTGCTGGTGGAACAGGAGGAAATCCGGCTGGCTGCGGCCCGGCAGTTTACGGCAAGGGCCGGGCAGATCGACAGGCGGCTGCGGGACGAGGAAAAAGCCGTCAAGCTGCTGGAGGAATCCATCACCAAGCATTATATGGCGTTGGTTGCCGGGGATATGACGCAGGACGTTTTCATGAAGAAGAAAGCAATCGTCAACGAGACTATCGCCGGCAAGCGGACAGAGATGGAACGGCTGCGGGAACAGCGCGCCGCTGTTGACGATGGCGAGGACGCCATACAGGAAAACATTATCCGGTTCCAGACAATGCAATCCGTTGAAAAGCTGGACAGAGTGATTGTGGACGCGCTGATCGACCATATTCTCGTCCACGGAGAGAAAGATATTGAAATTGTGTGGGCCGATAGGCTCCCAAATAAAAGGAGAAACGCATCATGAGCGATAAGAAAGCAAGGACGGACATCTATATCCGCGTGGGGACGGCTAAACAGGCCGCCGCAGACCGACAAAAGGAACAGGTGTTGCAGTTTGCCAAAGAGCGCGGGTATAATGTAAGTAAGGTTTACACGGATATGGGGTACAGTGGGCTGGACTTTGAACGCCCGGCCTTACTTCAAATGAAACTCGACGCGGCTGATGGTATGCTGGACGCTATCCTGTTGGATAGCGTGTCCTGTTTCGGAAGAGATATGGAAAAGCTAAATATGTGGATTGAGGCGATAGCGCGGCATGGTATAGAGGTTATTCCCATAGACATCGGCAGACCCTATATACCGCAGACGCGCAGCGTCGTGGAATTTGTCAAGCAGATGGGCCATGTCATCCGGGAGCAGGAAGAAAGGGCTGAACAGGAAAACGGCCGGGGGTACGGCGGTGAGAACGACGAGTATATATCTCAAAAAACAAAAACACCGAGGCCAAATACCTCGGAAATGTCGTTATAGCTATGTGCCGCCTCTCTGCGGTTTAGTAGAGGGCGGCAGGTTCTTAAAAAAAATTGTTGCAACTTACTTGACACAAGGGTGGTTTAACCCTCTTGTGTGGATGGCATTCATGCTTATGGGCGCGGATATGGAAATGTCATGCGATGAAAGGGTATTAAAAGAGTTAGGAAGCAGCACTAAAAAAGCCTATTCAATGTCTCTTCTATCTTTAGCAGCACAGAAGCGGATAATAGGTGGAAGTCCGCTGGCCTTTGGAGAAGGAGATATAAAAAAGAGAATTAACAATGTGCTTAATTTTAAAAAGCATCCCCGTTCAGTAATAATTTTGGCTATAGCAGTAGCAGTAATTCTAGGCGTATGTTTTTCATCCAATAAAGTAACAGCAGGAATTGGAGACTACTATTTTTATGATTTCAGTGTAAACGGCCTTGCCCTGGGGGCTGATATAAATGAAATAGATACTTCATCCCTTACTCCTACAGCGCCGCTTGATATTAAAAACGGATATGATTATAATTTTGAAGAAGTGCGTTTCAGTGTCAATAAGGAAACCGGACGGTTAAATAAAATGATTGTTGGGGTAATAAATGGAGCCTATATACCATCTGTTATTGTTAACAGACAGGAAGGGCCTGTGTATATAAACAAAAGTTTAACTAATATTGAGGAAGTTATAGATATTTTCGGCGAGGGTAAAAGAGGATGGCAGGACAGGGAACAACAGCTTCGTTATGTGGAATATATCCATAAAGAAGGGCGGTTGTCTGCTACAGTCAAATTTGTATATACAGACGTTGAATTTGATGAAATAAAACATCGTCTTATATGGGTTATAGCAGAGAGCAATCTGCCATATCCTTACCCTGATTACAAAGCAAATGAAGTACAAACTGTTGAACCTCTTATATTCACCTCCGATGAAATAGACTTGATTAATCTTGGAACACTGGCGGTTGACACTTATATGAATTATCTCATGAGCGGAAAAACAGAAGTTGAGGAACGGATTGCATCATATAAGCTTAATGATATTTCCATACTTGCAGGGGATATTAACGAATTTTGTGTGGCTTTGAATTATGACTTTACTACTGATAACGACAGTTATATGAATCCGGCCCGAGGTGCAAAAGGGAAAGGCACCTGGACGGATAATTATTTTGAGATAAGAGTAAAGTACGCCTATGATAATGTATATTCTATAAAAAGCATAGGCACTGGCGGCGGAGGTCAGGGACTTAAACCATATGAACCGGTCGAATAGTGCTTGCTCCAAAATTATATCAAATCTTTCTTTTAAAAATGGCGATAACCTCTCTGGTTGCTCCATATGATTGATTGGTGTCAAAGCAGGATATGAGCTCCCATCCCTGTGAGCCTAAAGCGTTAAGCTGAGTTTCAAAACCTTGCAGTTCAAGGATACCGCCGGAAAAGCCCTTTGTTTCAAATTTAATGGTGTGATATTCCCATTTGTCCATATTTTAAATCCTCCAATCAGATTTAGCTTATTATCATTATATCAGAATAACCGTTTAAAAATATCTTAACTCTTTGTAAATAAAAATAAGAGTTCTATAAGTTAGATAATGCTCAAACAGTGATGGCTCTATTTTCGCTGAAAAAGGCGATATTGAGAAGAATACCATATGGAAGAGGGAGTTTATGTATCAAATGAAATATAAAAAGGTAGAGTAAAAAGAAGGGGATCTATAATGTTAATAATATTTATGTTTATATTTACTTTATACGCTGCGGTTATTTTCATATTTTCATTAAATGGATTAAGAAAATCAAAAGAAACCATCTATAAAGTTTTAGCATCTTTGACATGGGCTTACCTGTTATTTGCGGCTGTTTTTCTTATAAACACAGCGCTGACTCCTAAAGTAATTCCCAACAGCGACAGTTCTTTTACCTTTGAAGGACATCAGTATGCCGTAGAGAATTTCGGAGAATTTCCGGATAGAAAAGATTTGAAAAAAGTAGCTTTTGTTATATATCCTTCAGATTCAAAATTAGAGGAATTTATAAGCAGCCTTTTATTTCCGTCCAGGCTTTATATTGTTAAGAATGATACTGAAAAGGATGTTCTGTGGGAAGTAGGGCTTATGCTTGAGGTGAAATATAAGAAGATGGAGTAAAATCCGTTTTTTTTTTGGGAATGTCTGCATTTTCTTGTACATTTAACCTGATGATTTACTGAGACATAGTGTATACAATTAGAGTGTATATCAATGAAGAAAGGCGGATTACAGGATAATGCACAAGAATAAAATATTGATACATCTTTGCTTTTTCATTCTCACATTTTTAACTGCAACATTTTATTTTACCAATGATGCTTTTGCTGCTGAACCTGAATTTAACAGACTGTATGGTCAAGACAGATATGCTACAAATTTATCTATTACGAAAAATGGATGGACTGATGCTTCAAATATTGTAATTGCAAGTGGAGAAGATTTCCCGGATGCCCTTTGTGCAGCACCGCTGGCAAAGGCCAAGAATGCTCCTATTATATTATCTCAAAGGGAAAAGCTTAACGACGCGGCAATAGATGAAATAAAAAGGCTGAAAGCCGTTAATGCCTATATAATAGGCGGAACAGGAGTTATCTCTGAAAATATAGAAGACCAGCTTAAAAGCCTAGGTATAGCGTTTGTGAGGCTTGCGGGAAATGACAGGTATCAGACATCAGTGAAGGTAGCAGAACTTCTCGGAACCGAGAATGGTGTGGTGGTGGCTACAGGAGAAAATTTTCCTGATGCGCTCGGAATAGCACCAATATCAGCAAAGCTTGGAATGCCAATACTTCTTTCATCAAAGGATGCGCTTCCTGCCGATGTCAGCGTCTATTTAAAAGGGAAAAATGTTCCGGCTTCTTATGTAGTAGGAGGCATAGGAGTATTAAGTGACAATGTGAAATCCTCTTTAAATAATCCTAAAAGATTAGATGGAATAGACAGATATTATACAAATATAAACATATTGGTGGAATTTGAAAAGGAGATTGATTTCACTTCAGTTTATGTGGCATCGGGGGATGATTTTCCAGACGCTCTTTCTGGAAGCGTATTGGCTGCAAATTCCGGTTCTCCAATAGTCCTTGTAAGTGATTTAGGAGTTGAGAGTACACTGGATTTCCTTGAGACTTTAAACAGCAGCAAAGTGAATATCCTAGGGGGAACAGGTGCTGTAACTGCCGGAATAGAAAATGACCTAAAAAATATTATGAAGCATCGTATTATAACGAAAGTAGATGATTTGTCAGATGTTGCTTTTATAGGTGAAGATTATCATTTTCCTGATAATGCTATGGTAATGTATGATGATTCAAGTTTAAAGCTGATTCCTGTTAAATGGAATTCAAACAGCCTTGATACTTCAAAGAAGGGGACATATGATTTTGAAGGCACAATAGCAGGTTACTCCGGAAAAGTTAAATTAAATACAAGAGTTATAGAAGAAACAGGCAGTTTGAACGGTAATTTAGAAAATGGAGGATATGTTGCTTATTATAAAGGCGATCTATATTACAATAATTATCTGGAAAACTATTATATATATAAACATGGTAAAAATGGAATGCCGCATACAAAAATAAGCAACGAATCTGCTGTATATATAAGTATTGTAAATGATTGGATATACTATAAAGCTTTCGATGATAGCAGCAAATTAAGAAGGATGAGATTGGATGGCACTGAAGTTACAACAGTCGTAAATGAAAGCGTGTCAGCTTATTATGTAGTTGGAGAATGGATATATTATACTACAAACACCCAGGGCAAATCTGACTTTTATATGATGAAAGAAGACGGTTCAAATAAAACCAGAATAAGCGGCGATGACATTGGTTATATAGTAGAATCAGATGATTATCTATATTATGAAAATATAAGCGACAATGGTACTATTTGGAAAATGAAGCTAGATGGCAGTAACAGGAAAAAAGTTTCGGTAGACAGCGGATATTCCATTAATATTATAGATGGTTGGATATACTATGTTAATATAAGCGATAACAAAAAGATTTACAAAATTAAAACAGATGGTACAGGTAGAGTTATAGTTTGTGATGATAGCGTAGAAAATTTCAATATTTATAATGGATGGATATATTATTCGAATAGGTCTGATAATAGTAAATTTTACAGAATAAGAACAGACGGGACAGACAAATCAAAATTTTTAGATACAAGAGTAGGTTCTATAATGATATTCGGTGAATTAATAGTATATCAATCAAATGACGGCAGTAGCACCCTGTATATGGCCAAACTTGATGGAAGTGCAAGTGACAGGTTTGCAATTAATTATGTATATGACAAAGAATCCAACGATGATATTGGCAATGCTCAGGATTACAGGTTAATTGTTCCTTGGGAGTATTCATATGAAATTTTAGGAAGCCTTGAAAATAACGATACCGATATATATAGAATACAGCCAAATCTTAATAGTACTCTAACTATTGTTTTTGTATCTGTAGGTATAGGGAACAAGGCCGAAATTAGTTTTCTTGACGAGTGGGGTAATTCATTCGGGAGTATTGAAACAAGCAGTGATGGAGCTGCATATATAGAAGTGCCTAATCTCTTGCCGGGGACTTATTATATCAAAGTCAGTTCAAAACAAGGGTTGTCAATGGGAACAAATAAATATAATCTGATATCATGGCGGGATTAACAGCAAAATACAATATCTTGTATAAGGAGATATCTCAATTAGAGGTATATCCTTATTATTTTTATGATTTTTATTATATATATATTTATTGTAATTATCACGAACCTTTGAATGTTGCAGACTTATACTAGCACAGATATAACTTAAAATTAATTAAATTACTGATAATTATTAAAATCTATCCAAATAATTACATTTAAAGAGATTATACAAGCATTATTATTCTATTTACAAAATATTAGAAAAAATAATATAATACAATATTTGTACATATGTTACAATAAAGTTAAACTTATCTTAATATAGATAAAATTACTATCAAAGCATCCGGCGGATTATATTGTATAGAAAGTGGACAACTCCGTGATAGCAGAAATAGTAATTATATATAATCATTTCAATATTTTAAGGAGGTATTCATTTATGGTGGACTTAAAAGCATTGACAGCGTCAGTAGGCGAATTGGATGAGGAAAAGGTACTTGAAGTATTAAACGGTTTTGTAGCTTCAAATCCTTCAGAAGAAGATGCTCAGAAAGTTGTGGCAGCTTGCCAGAGTGGAATGGCAATAGTCGGCGACCTTTATGAAAAAGGTGAATATTTCGTAGGAGACCTAATATTTGCCGGAGAACTTCTTACAAATGCAATCAATACATTAAAACCAGTATTAGGAAGCGGGAGCACCGCAAGTGCAGGTTCAATAGTTTTAGGCACTGTTGCAGGCGACTTGCATGATATCGGAAAGAACATATTCAAGAGCATGTGTGAAGCTGCAGGCTTTACAGTTTACGATTTGGGAATTGATCAGCCGGCATCAGCTTTTATTGACAAGATAAAGGAAGTTAAACCAAAGGTTGTAGGCATGAGCGGCGTATTAACCCTTGCACTTGAGGCTATGAAAGATACCGTTGATGCCATTAAAGAAGCAGGGCTTCGTGACAGCGTTAAAATCATAATTGGCGGAAATCCGGTAACTAAGGAAGCTTGTGCCCAGATAGGCGCGGATGCTTTCACTACAAACGCAGCAGAAGGCGTTAAAATATGCCAGGGGTGGGTGAAGTAATATGTCAGATAATACTTTGATGAACGAGAGGAATCAACTCTTTATCGATATCTGCAATAATAAGAAACCCAAGAGAGTACCTGTAACTGCAGGTGTTACTGTTGAAGCAGCCATAGAAAAGATGGGTTATTCACTAAAACGTGAATTATACAGCCCTGAAAAGTGCTTCGAAGCAGCAGACGAAATGGCAAAACTTTTCGATACAGACACACTACCGACCGTACCTTTTACTCAAGCAGCAGTTTTTCGTTACATAGACCAGAAATTCATGCAGCCCGGAGCAGACGGATTCTTCCAGCATCCAAACATAGCACCTCTTGAACTTGATGAATACCCCGAATTTAACAAAGACCCCTTTGAGTTTATAGTAAATAAAATACAGCCCCGTGTATTTGGAATTTTAAATGAAGACCCCGTTTTAGGGCATCTTAAAATAAAAATAGCCCGCGATGTTGTAGCATCAAAATTCGCCGGTATGGCTCCAAAGTTGGTTGAAAAGTACCAGCGTGCTACGGCAATAACAGGCTGTAACCTTCTTTGGGCTCCTTTTGATTTCATAGCCGACTACATAAGAAGCTTCTCAACTATGATTATGGATATGAAGAGAAAGCCTCAGTGGGTATTGGATGCTTGCGAAGCAGTGCTTCAGTATGAAATTGAGCAGATTAAAAATACTCCCAAAAGAGGAACTATTCCTATGATAAGCTATCCATTGCATATGCCTCCCTTTATGAGACATAGCGAAGTAGAGAAATTCTGGTGGCCATCATTCAAGAAATTGATGATTGCCACTCAGGAAGCCGGATTCATCCCAAGTATTTTCTGCGAACAGAATTGGGATGCTCATCTTGATCTATTAAATGACCTTCCCGGAACGGTTATAATCGGTTTTGAAACTTCAAATCCCAAACTGGTTGTTGAAAAGGTTGCAACCCGCCATATCTATCAGAATTTTTATCCTGCGGATATATTGAAGCATGGCACAGTTGAGCAGTGCGTTGAGGAAGCAAAGCGTACAATCGATACAGTAGCCGGTGCCGGAAACTATATATTCAGCATGAGCAGAGGCATGATAAGAGGCAGTGACTTTAAAACAGAAAACCTCCAGGCAGTTATTGAGTGCGTAAAAGAATACGGAAAATATTAATGTAGGAAAGGATGAAATCTATGGAAAAGAAATATGGTTCTGTTCTTTCAAGAGAAGAATTGATTGAAAAGTATAATCTGTCTGAAGATGACCAGGTATATCTTTTGGATATATTCATGGATATAGAAAAAGAAATTTTCAGATTTTTATCTTATCACCTATAAAATTAAATCAATATTTTTATACCCTGGCTTATGTCAGGGTATAATTTTTGGATGATATTTCTTAACGGTTAAGTAAAAATGCCTATGAGTTAAACAAGCCTCCATTGTCTTTATTTTATTAAACAATTACAATAAAAACAGATTTAAGCTTTTTATTTATTCTACGGCAGGAGAGTTGATTATATGGAATTAAATATAGGTGAAATAATTATAGAAAAACGCAAAGAAAAGGGATGGACTCAGGAGCAGCTTGCAAATGCTGTAGGGGTATCCACCCCAGCGGTAAGCAAATGGGAGACTGGTAGCACATATCCCGATATAACATTGCTTTCACCCATAGCAAGAGCACTGAATATATCAGTTAATGAATTGCTTTCCTATGAGAAAGTACTTTCAGAAGAAAAAGTGAATGAGCTCAGGAAAAAGGCTTTGCATATTTATGAGTCTCAAGGGTTTAATGCAGGATGGGAATTTTGTCAAAAGGTTATTCAGGAATACCCTAACAGCATTGCTTTAAAATTTAATATCGGCGGTTTATTTCAAAGTTTTATGCTATTAAAAGAAGACCGTAATAAAGAAAAAATTAAAATGTATTACAAAAAGGCAGCTGAAATTTATGAAGACGTATTAAACAGCGGAAATCAGAAGTATACCTATACCGCAACCACTATTTTGATAGTTTATTATACCGTTTTAGACGAACTCGATAAGGCAGAAAAGTTATTGGAACGCTTGCCAAAAGAAAAAATCGATACAGACATGCTTTCTGCATCAATATATGCTTTGCGTAATAAAAAAGATGAAGCTATCAAATTGACACAGGAAATGATAAAGCGCAATTTATCAAGAATAAGTCAATCCCTGGATATACTATGCGCCTACGCCCATGAAGAGGAGAATATAGATAAGGCCTATTTACTTGCAAAAATAAATTTTGAGATGACAAAATTGTTTGATGTTAAAGAAGGTGCCGCGTATTATTATATGATCAAAATTTTATCTCTAAAAGGAGATATAGAAAATGCCCTTCATTATTTTGAAGAGCATGTAAAAAGCATTCTTGAATTAAGCTATGATTATTCGAATAACCCAGTTTTTGATAAATTAAATGGGTATCCAAATGATTTATCCTATATCAAAAAAGTTCTGGCACAAAGTATACTTGAAGGAGAAGGATATGATACGTTAAAAAATGAGCCTCGCTATAAAGAGGCAGTAAGCAAGCTAAAACCTCTTGTTGATGCAGAAACCAATACATTCAGTGAATAAGCTTTAAAGACAAAGAAGGCTTTGCAGCAGTTTATCAGTAACTTCATTTTCGCTGTATACTCTGATTCCGTTTTGTCTTAATAGCTCGGCAGTAACCCCCGCACCTCTTATTAAAGAATTGGCGAAGGTGCCGTCATATATTTCATTGCAACCGCAGGATGGGCTTTTTTCTTTTAGTATAGCAGCTGAAACGGGCAGCATCTTGGCAAGCTTTAAAACCTCTTTTGCACCTTTTACAAAATAATATGTACAGTCTTCGCCTTTTACAGTTATTACTTTTGCATGACCTTTTATTACATCCTCGCCGGTCCCGGCTTTTATTTCCGCTGCTTCTCTAGGCGTAGGCAGGCCGCCTAACTGCTCCGGACATATGGGGATATATTTTTCAAGATGGCTGTATTTTAATAAAAGGTCATTGCAATTTGACGTGCCGTTATATTTTGTATCCAAGCCTAATAGACAGGAACTTACAAGAATCATAATTTCACACTCCTTAAAAACCTACTTATATTATAATGTTATTCAAATAAGTTTTCCTTATGTATTTTATATAAAACAAAAAGAGCAGCCCATGCTGCTCATTATTGTTACTGTAAAGGTGTACTGTCATCCAGATTAAAAGGCGGTATAAAGGGTGCCTGACTCTGATCATTCTGGTATGCTTCTTCATATTCTCTTTCATCTCTGTGTTTGCGGTGTTTCTTTTTTCTTTTTTTCTCTTTTCTGCTTTCATTTCTGTATCCTTCATATTCCTCATAGGCAAAAGGAGCACCGCCTCCAAAGGCGCCATCTCCCTTTAATCCATTTCCAAATCCGAAAACCACTAAAGCTATAAGTAACATAATCCATATAGTACGGTTATTACCAAAAATCCCGGTATTATTGTTATTTGTATTATTATCTGCAAATAGTGCTCCAAGGTTCATAGACTTCCCCCCTAAATATGAGAGCGGTTATATGTACTCTTCTATTCTATATTATGAATAAGTTCCGTCTGTGTGCCTTTATTATTTCTAATATTACTACTAAGCCTTTTAATATTTGTTATAATATTAATTATTAATGGAAATTTTTCTATAAATAAAATGATATACGAGGAGTTGGTAATATGAAGACATTGATAAAGGATTGCTGCATTATAAAAATGACAAATGAAAATGAAATAATAAAAAAGGGATATATACTCATTGAGGAGGACAAAATTTCCAAAATAGGAGAAGGAGAATATAAAGATTTAAAAGATGAAAAGCTTAACATCATAGACGGGGAGGGTACTGCAGCTATCCCCGGGCTTATAAATACTCACACCCATTGCTCAATGACATTGTTAAGGGGTTATGGTGAAGGCTTGCCCCTCATGAAATGGCTTAATGAAAAAATCTGGCCTTTTGAAGCCAAGCTAGATGCTGAGGATATATACATTGGCGCCGAACTGGCGGCATTGGAGATGATAAAGAGCGGAACAACATGTTTTCTTGATATGTATTATTTTGAGGATGATATCTGCAAAGCAGTAGGTCAATCGGGAATAAGAGGCATCATATGCACACCTGTTATAGGAGACGACTGGCAGCAACGAATTGAAAGATTCAAAGCTTTTTATAAAAGAAACAACGGAAGCTTTGACGGAAGAATAATTAATATGCTTGCTCCTCACGCGCCTTATACATGTACAAGAGAATCATTGGAACAAAGCGCAAAGGCTGCAAAGGAAATGAACTGCGGATTGCATATACATATAGCCGAAACTCTTGATGAGGTTGAAACCATCAATAAAACTTACGGATGCTCACCTGTTGAATTTCTTGAGCAAACAGGCATATTTGAAAATAAAGTAATTGCAGCCCATTGCGTTCATATAAGCGACAAGGATATGGAAATACTAAAAAAATACAATGTTACTGCTGCTCATTGCCCTCAGAGCAATATGAAGCTTTCAAGCGGTATATCTCCTGTATCAAAAATGCTTGCTTTAGGCATAAATGTGTCTTTAGGGACTGACGGTGCCTCCAGCAACAATAATCTTGATATGATAGAGGAAATGCAGACGGCTTCTTATCTTCAAAAGCTCTCCACCAGTGATGCAACGGCATTATCTCCTTACGAAACATTAGAGATGGCAACTGTAAACGGCGCAAAAGCGTTGGGTTTGGAGAAGGAAATAGGCAAACTGGATGTAGGAATGAAGGCTGACATAGTATTGATTGATTTAAACAAACCTCATATGGTGCCAATATTTGACGTATGTGCCAACATAGTATACAGCGGTTCGGGCAAGGATGTAAAAACCGTTATAGTAAACGGAAAAACAGTCATGGAAGATTATGTTGTCAAAACCATGAATGAAAAAGATATATTGAACAGTGTTAAAAAGTCCGTGGAAAATATTCTCAGCCGCCAATAATGATATTTATCACGAAAATTTCATATATTAGAATGGACATCTTAATTATCAATTATTAATCAGCAGTTTATAGCCTGTTAATAAATGAATGCTATAATGATTTCAACGTGGAATTTACGAAATAAATTTTATAAAGTATTTTGGTCATAAGTATATGAGGAGGTAAAAAAATGAAGTCAAAATTTATGCCCATAGTAGTAATAATCGCAATAATTGCTGTCCTGGGAATGTGGATAGCAGGAACATATAATGGATTGGTCAGTAAAAGTGAAGAAGCAAAAACACAGCAAAGCAATATACAAACACAGCTTCAGAGAAGGGCAGATTTAATACCTAATCTTGTTAACACAGTTAAAGGATATGCAGCCCATGAAAGCGAAGTTATACAAAGTGTTGCTGATGCAAGAAGCAAGCTTGCCGGTGCAGCAAGCACTCAGGAGGCGTTGAATGCCAACGACGAGTTAAACTCAGCTTTATCAAGGCTTTTGGTAGTTGTTGAAAACTATCCTGATTTAAAGGCTAACGCCAACTTCAGAGATTTGCAGGCTCAGTTAGAAGGCACCGAAAACAGGATTACCGTTGCAAGAAAGGATTATAATACGGCTGTTCAGGATTACAACACAAGCATTAAAAGATTTCCTACAGTTATAATCGCAAACATTTTCGGTTATAAAGAATTGCCTTATTTTGAAGCTTCACCTCAGAGTCAAAATGTTCCTGAAGTAAATTTCTAAGGGGAAGATTTAAATGTTAAAAATAAAAAGGGTATTGTTGTCCTTAAGTATACTGATATTTATACTGCCACTTGCGGCAAAAGCCCAAAGCTCCCTTACGTTTCCGAAGCCTACCGAATACGGATATGTAAATGATTATGCCAATATTTTGAGCAATGAAACAGAGCAGAATATATTTTTAATGGGGCAGGAGCTTGATAATAAGACAAACGCTCAGATAGTAGTCGTAACAATGGATAAGCTACCTGCCGATATAACCATCGAAGAATATGCTAATGAATTATTCAGAGCATGGGGTATTGGGGATGCAAAATTAAATAACGGATTATTAATCCTAGTGAATATGGACCCTGAGGACAGAGCTATCAGAACAGAAGTGGGAGATGGTTTAGAAGGCAGAATCCCCGATGCTATCTCCCACAGGATAACAGACGAAATAATAATACCCTATTTTATGGAAGGTGATTATGACAACGGTTTGTTAAAGGGGTATTATGAAATATGCAGCAGGGTGGCAGAAGAATACGGAGTTTCCTTATCTAGGGATTATGAGGTTGAAGAAAGAAATGTTCCAAGTCCCAGGACTTCAAATCTGCCGGCAATAATAGCAATTATATTATTTTTTGCTTTTGATGGTCTGTTTTTAAAATTCAGGATTATAAGACTTATTTTCTATATCCTTGCAAGCTCCAGATTCCGTGGAGGAGGCGGAGGCTTCGGCGGTGGCGGACGTTCCGGCGGAGGTTTTGGCGGCTTTGGAGGAGGACGCTCAAGCGGCGGAGGCTCAACAGGAAGATGGTAAAGGCATGTTTAAGCATGCCTTTTTATTTTCGTTTATATATTTACTTGACGGTTTATAAATTAAGTAATTTTTTATTGCCACCGGAATATTATTAAAATGAATAGCTATATGTAGAGGGAGGTGTCTATATGGACGGCCCTAACGATATACCTCAGCCGGCGGGAGACCGTGATTTGAACATCCCTGCATTGATAGGCGAAGAGGAATTAGCAGCTGAGTTTCCGGCGGCTGTGGGTGGAGAAGAAGCAATTGTAAATATAACAGGCGAACTTGGAAGAATTCTTGCTGTTTTAACAGCAGTCAATGATATAAGAGATCAGGTAATAAGACTGGGATTGAATCCATCCTTGAGATTTGCAATAGAAGTTGAAGTCAGTCCAGTTATAGGCATTCTCACCGCATTAGCTACTGCAGCAGACTTTTACTCCGTAGCTGCATTTAATCTTTCAAATATAAATTTTTCAAAAACCCATGAGATAAAAAAAATACTGAATTTGATATATGATATAACCGACCTTTCAGAGGATGTCTTAGAGGTTGCGACCAAACTTGTTTTATCTACTTTGCCAAAATCCCATGACTGATTTTGTTTCTGAATATTGATTTTGGGGTATTATATGCTTAAAGGAAAATAAAGAAAGAAGATGAAAATTTGGAGCATTTATGCCCACTGTGCAACGGATTGAATAATTATCAAAGGTACTGTTCAAAATGCGGCACTAAAATGGAGGATGAGGGAAGGGTGCAGGATTATTATGATAATTACAGTCCTTATTTAAGCTACGGAATAACGGATTTGGCAGATGGCGAGCCTCCGGATATTTGTCAGCACATATTTACTTGTCCTACCTGCAATAACGATGATATTGTCAATATAACAAAGACCTTTAAATGATTTATTGACAATTTAGATTAAAGGTGACAATATATATTAAATATACAAACTCAGGGGGAAAGAAGAATGGATACCAATCTGCAGATATATTTGGACAAAAACTCAAAGGAAGCAATGTATTTGCAGTTATATAAGAAATTAAAAAGCCTCATTGAAAATTCAGCTTTAACCGATAATTATAGACTGCCATCTATAAGAAAGATGGGACAACACTTAAATGTAAACAACAGCACTGTAATAAATGCCTACAAGCTTTTGGAAGCAAACGGCTATGCTTATAGCAGAGAAGGCAGCGGCATTTATGTAATCAACAAGGGCAAAACTATCTCTAACATTGAAAACAACAGAACAGAATTCAATATCAATCCGTCAGCCATTGTCTCTAAACCTTCCCCAACCCTTGATTTTTCAAGTTCTACGCCTGATGGGGGTATTTTTCCTACATCCTGGTTTAAAGAAGTGGTAAATGAAGTATTAGACCGTGACGGTGGACAGGCATTTGGATATACTGAATCCTTAGGATATGCCCCATTAAGGCAGATCATAGCCCAATATATGAATGATGAAGGAATAAGATGTACTGAAGATAATATACAGATAATATCCGGTGCACAGCAGGGAATAGACATAATTTCAAGGGTTATGATTGATTACGGAGATATAATTATAACCGAGCGCCCCACCTATACAGGTGCCATTGCCCTCTTTAAATCAAGAGGAGCAAATATGATTGATATTCCCATAAGTGATAGGGGAATAGATATTGATGAGCTTATAAAAGTTCTTAAAATCACCCAGCCTAAATTTATATATATGATGAGTAATTTTCAGAATCCCACCGGTTATTCTTATGATTTTAAAACAAAGGAGAATTTATTGCAGCTTGCCGAAAAATATGATTTTTTTATAATAGAAGATGATTATTTATCAGAACTTTATTTCGGCCAGCAAAAAGCTGTTACCTTAAAATCCATGGATACTTACGACAGATGTATTTTTATTAAAAGCTTTTCAAAGATATTTATGCCGGGCATAAGGCTGGGATTCTTAATAGTACCTTCAAAGTTAAGAGAAAAAACCCTTGCTGTTAAGCATTTTACCGATATTTCAAGCTCTGGCTTTATGCAAAGAGTCTTTGACCTTTTTATAAGAAAAGATATGTTTATAAACCATATTAATATGATGAGGGCAATATTTAAAGAGAGATATGAGGTTATAACGGAAATATTAGATAAAAATACAGATATCTTAAGCTATTTTAAACCTGAAGGCGGAATGCATTTATGGCTAAAGCTGAATAAAGAGCTTTCATCTAACATACTGTATTCCTACAGTTTAAAAGGCGGTCTTATAATATCTCCAGGCTCCATATTCTATACAGATAAACTCCATAGTGAATATTTCAGATTAAGCTATGCTTCAACGGATATTGATAAGATACAAAAAGGGGTAAATGTGCTCATTAAAAATATAAATGAAATTATATAAAATAAAACGGGACATATGTCCCGTTCCACTTTTATTGCTTAACTGCTTCATTAAGATCTTTCATTAACTTTTCAACATTAATTCCATGAGCCAGAGCACCCTGCTCCAGATTTTCAAACCTTGCAGCCATTCAGCCGAAACAGTGCATTCCATGCTTTAAGAATACTTCAACTGTCTCGGGGTATGTTTCAACTACATCGGTTATTGACATTTCCTTTGTGATCATAATTTCACCCCCGTTAAGTATATTATATCCAAGTATTTTTTAAGATTACCTTGTAACCAATGGAAAACAATTTAATACTTATCATAAATTTCTTTTATTGAGAAATAAGTTATTTGCTGAATATTTTTAACATTATTGTATTATAATATTAAAAAAATGTAAATTATTTAATGATTTCTTAAAGCTATTGAATTAATAGTAAAATTAATATATTATATTATTAAGACAAATGAAAGGGGGCTTTTACCATGCTGATAAGGAATTGCGCCGGAGGCGTAGTCTTCGACGGCGAGAAAGTATTCTTGTTAAAAAATGAAAAAGATGAATGGGTCTTACCAAAGGGTGTGATTCGTAATGGTTACCTGTCAAATGAAGTTGCTGTTGATAGAGTTAAAAAAGAAGCAGGAATTTCAGCAGAGATTATTTCAACGGCAGGGCAGACTAATTACGAATTTTTTTCTTTTACAAGAAAAAAACCCGTATGCAACAGAATTACCTGGTATATTATGAAGGCCCTGGACAGCAGTTTTAACGTTTCAAAAGAAGATGGATTCCAGGATGGCTGCTTTTTTACGCTGGAAGAAGCGCTTGACAGAATATCTTACAGTCAGGATAAAGCTTTAGTTAGGTTGTCCTACGATAAATATAAAGAGATGATAACCCAATTAGCTTTGGCATAACATCTTGGGAGTGGAGAAATCTGCTCCTTTTGTTTGTCTAAAATAAGAAAAATATATATACCTATTTGTTTGCTGTCGGAGAGAGTAAAAATGAAGGAATATCTTACAATACTAAAAGAAGATCAGGATGAATATATAGAAAAGAAATCCAGGTTTATTTGCACCGTAAAGCCGGTTTTAACTGAAATAGAAGCTCAAGATTTTATAAGAAGCATAAATGAGAAGTGCAAGGATGCCACTCATAATTGCTATGCCTATATAGTTACAGAAAATGTAGAGATTCAAAGGGCTAATGATGACGGAGAGCCCCAGGGAACTGCAGGCCTTCCCATACTTGAAGTAATTAAAAAAGAAGGCCTTACAAATATCTGTGTGGTGGTTACAAGATATTTCGGAGGTATACTCCTAGGAGCAGGGGGATTGGTGAGGGCATATTCGCAAGCTGCAAGGAAGGGCATACATAAAGCGGGAATATGCAGAATGGCACCTTATTCAAGGCTTAAGGCCATAGTTAATTATACGCTCTACGGCAAAATTCAAAACAGTATGTCAGCCATGGGAAATAACATAATAAACGTTGAATATTCAGATGTTGTAACCATGTATATAAGAGTTAAAAGCGTGAACCTTAATAACACTATGAATGTAATAACTGAAATTTCTTGTGGTGAAGCTGTACTTGATGTAATAGAAAATTATTATGATGCAGACGAATCCTATAAATAAAAATAGAACTTTCATTGGGTTCTATTTTTTCTTGCAGCAGATTTCATATATCCCCATGGCAAAAAGAAAGCCTGCAAAGAATTTCCGCAGCAGTTCGGACGAAATTAAAGAAGCCAGATATGACCCGGCTATTGCACCTATTATTCCTGTAATTATAAGTTTTAAGGCCAGCCTTATTTCAACATTGTGATTTTTAATATGAGTCATCAATGCGACTATAGCCGTTGGTATGAAAGCAATCAGATTTACGCTTTGTGCGATGTGCTGATTGGTATTAAAGAGCAAGATCAGTGCTGGGATAAGTATAGTTCCGCCGCCTATTCCCATACCGCTTATAATACCCGAAAAAATGCTGACTAAAAAAATAAGCAATTACATCACCATCCTTATGGCGGCTAAAATCATTGAAATCCCGAATATCTTTCTCAAAGCATTTGCAGAGAATTTATTTAAAATTTTAGCACCTATATAGCCGCCAACCATGCTGCCTAAAGCTACATTCAAAGTAAGCTTCCAATCTATCATGCCGTTTTTGAAATACATAAAAGCACTTATTATTGATAAAGGTAATATGATGGAAATGGCAGTGGCATGGGCTTTTTGCTCCTCAACACATAAAAGAAATACCATGGCAGGTACAACTATTGTCCCGCCGCCTGAACCGAAAAGCCCGTTAAAAAAACCTGTAACCGCCCCTATGATTAATATTTTTATTATCTGACCATGATTTTTCATACATTCACCTTAATTTTTATTTAATTTTAATTTTATCTTTTTAAGGCTGTATTATTCGCTGTATGAAAAAAACATGTATAACTTAACGGAATAGAAGGAACTCTTAAAATAATGTATCGTAAATTATGATTTATATGCTATAATATTTCAGTAAAATTATTATGAAAATCGTAAGAAATGAAGACGAAAGTATATTTTCACAAGTTCAAGTTAGGAGGTATATACATATGTCAGGGCATTCCAAATGGCATAATATACAGGCAAGAAAAGGCAAACAGGATGCAGCAAGAGGAAAGATATTCACTAAAATAGGAAAAGAACTATTGGTTGCAGCAAAAGAAGGCGGAAGCAATCCTGAATCCAATTCTCGTTTAAAGGATATAATTGCAAAGGCTAAGGCTGCCAATATGCCGTCGGATACGATAAACAGATCTATTAAACGCGGCGCCGGAGAATTAGGCGATGTGAATTATGAAGAAATTACATATGAAGGATACGGTCCGGGAGGCGTGGCCGTTATAGTTGAGGCCCTTACAGATAACAAGAACAGGTCTGCAGGCAATATAAGACATGCCTTTGAAAAAAGCGGCGGCTCTCTAGGTGCTACAGGCTGCGTTACCTTTATGTTTGACAGAAAAGGTGTATTGATAGTTGAAAAGACCGACAGCACTGATGAGGATGAAGTGATGATGATGGCAATAGATGCCGGTGCCGAAGACTTTACACCTGATGGGGATGTATTTGAAATAACTACATCTGTTGAGGATTTTTCAAATGTAAGGCAGTCATTGGAAGACAGCGGCATTGAGTTTGTATCTGCAGAAATATCAATGGTGCCCCAGACTATGGTAGCTCTTGATAATGATATGGCTGAAAAGATTGAGAAAATGATAGATAGATTAGAAGATGATGACGACGTACAAAATGTCTGGCACAATGCAGAGTTTCCAGAAGGCTGGGGAGAATAATCAAAGATGTACAATTAAATCACCTGCATATATTAATTTATATATGCAGGTGATTTTTTTTATTTAAAAGGTTTATTAAAAGAGTTTAAAGAAGAAAACGGAAAGCACGCTTGACATTTTAAAGACTGGAGGGTATACTTATAAATGTAAAGTATGCTTTCCGTTTACGAGAGGAAGTGATAACATGAAGAACCGGTTGGAAGAAATCCGTAAGCAGCGCGGAATACGACAAGAGGAGCTTGCAACTGCCTTGGAGGTTTCCCGGCAAACTATCGGCTCTTTAGAAAACGGGCGATATAATCCGTCAATCATTTTAGCCTTTAAGATTGCCAGATATTTTGGGATGAGCATTGAGGAAATTTTTATTTATGAGGAGGAGAAGGAAAATGAAACAATATAAAATAGGCAGGTACATCGTACTGGCTGTAATCGGTTTTGTGATTTTTGCGGCAGGCTTGATTTTAACAAGATTATCAGCCGATTTGGACGGAATTCTTAAAACTTTTCCATACATTTGCGTTGGTATTGGATCGGGTATTTTCGGCGGTAATTTAGGTATAGCAATTAAAAATAAGGTAGCGCTCCAAAATCCGCAAGTTGCAAAACAAATGGAAATTGAAGAAAAAGACGAGCGGAATCGCACAATAAGTGATAAGGCAAAAGCTAAGACCTACGACTTGATGATATTTGTTTACGCTGGGATATTGCTCGCTTTTGCGCTGATACAGGTTGATATGTATGTTGTACTTGCTCTTGTGGCAGTCTATTTGTTCTTTATTTTCTCTAATGTATATTATCTGGCTAAATACCAAAAAGAAATGTAAGGAATAAATAATTATATATAAAGGTGTGCATGTTTTATTGCCATCCGGCCCTTTTTATCAAAGGGCTTTGTTGGTAATTTTACAGATAAAAAACTTTACATTATCTTAATTGATATATAACTATTATGGGTGTACAATAAAAACGATAAAAAATAAAGGAAGGTGAAAAATTGAATAAGGAATCAGTGTTAATGACACCAGAAGTCATTGAGGAGTGTTTATGTGAGTCTCTGGATATTCCAGAAAAGAATAGTCCATCGCATAATGATTCTCAAGCATCATCAAAATAGCCTCAGAATATAAGGCTTTTTTTATTTTTTTGTTTTTTAATAGACAGTAATAAAAAGCTGTTCGAAATATTTCGTTCAGGTCAAAAAGAAATAAACCCCCTAAAAAGGCGGGCTTATCAATATAGCTTATTTTAAGATTTTTTAGTACTTTTTCAGGATATTCCTCTTGGTTCAAAAGTTGCGCAATCTGTTATTTCAGCACTGCTGGGATTATTTGCTTCTATTTCAATGGATGATGCCATACAGTGGTTGTCGTTTCCGTTATGGACGCAGGAATCCACTACGCATTTTACTCTGCCTATAGGCTTATCTTTATCAGATTTATTTCCCATTATAGATATCCTCCTTAAAAGCTTAATTTTGTTTATGATTTTATTATTTGACTTAGAATTTTTTTTATTCACTTTAAACCCGGCGATTTGGGACTTCAGCATGTATATAAAAATTAAATGTGGATAAAATGATATATTGACAAAATATTGATTTAAATCATTTACGCATCGCATTCAGATATTGCATATTATGCCTTGCACATATAGGAGGTATTTAATTTGAAAGGCCGTAAAAAGCTGTGGCTGATACTTAGCTGTTTAGTAATTCTGCTGGGTTCTTTTGGTTTTGGGTATTATTCAACCTTAAACAGTATTCTGGGCGAAAAGACTCTGCCTCAGCCCGGCAAAAAAGTGGATTACAAATACTTTCCAATATCCGATGAAGATAAAGATATAGATATAATGGCAGATGAAGAGAGGGTGACTCCTCAAACTATTCTGGAAAAAAAGATTATATCCATAAATACCGGGAAATCCATAACAACCGAGAGCCATATAGTTCCTGATGAGCTCGTTAATATGACCAGGCTGCAGGTTGAAGATTTTTTTGATGGTGAAGGCAGAGTTGATTTCACCAAAGAAAAAATATTGATAATAAGGGAACTGCCTTATCTTCCTGACAGATTTGTTGTAAGGCTGGAGAATAAATATATTATGGTTTATTCTACGGATTCTAATGGCATAGCTACAAAATGTGATGATTTTGAACCCATTCCCCACAAAAACAAAGATAAGAATTTAGAAACAGGTATAGAAGTTGAAACGGAAGAAGAAGTGTGGGAAAAAATACGTGATTATGATTAAATTATAAGAAGCTTTTCTGATTGTTTATTCAGGAAAGCTTTTTTATTGCACATATATAAAATTCATGTAAAATAGAAGGGAATAGTTGTATTGCGTCGAATATATGTTTGGGTAAGGTGATTAAATGATTATACTTGGAATTGATCCCGGAATTGCCATAACAGGCTATGGAATTGTAAAATATGAGGGAAATAAGTTTACTCCCATTACTTATGGAGCCATTACTACAGATACAAAATCAACTATGCCCGAGAGGCTTATGATTTTACATAAGAATTTAGAGGAGCTTATATCATTATATAAACCCGATGTATTTGCAGTTGAAGAGCTTTTCTTCAATAAAAATGTCAAGACTGCTTTAGTTGTGGGACACGCAAGAGGAGTAGTAATGCTCACTGCAGTCAAACATAATCTTGGAATTTACGAATATACGCCCCTTCAGGTTAAACAAGCCGTTGTCGGTTATGGCAGAGCAGAAAAGCAGCAGATACAGCAAATGGTCAGGATACTCTTAAATCTTGAAGGTATACCTAAGCCGGATGACGTTGCAGACGCTCTGGCAGTGGCTATTTGTCACGGCAATTCCCATTTGATGGGCGAGCTTTTCAGAGTAAAATAGGAGAGTGAAGAATGTTTTATTATATAAAAGGCGTTCTGGAATATAAGGACAAGGACTTTATAGTAATCGACAATAATGGATTAGGTCTTAAGGTATTTGTATCGGCTTCAACTATTGACAAGGCACCGGCAATAGGCGGAATGGTAAGGCTTTTTACTTATTTTCATGTGCGTGAAGACATAATGGCTTTGTATGGTTTTCTTTCAAAGGAAGAGCTGGATATGTTTGAGCTTTTAATATCTGTAAGCGGTGTAGGCCCCAAAGCAGGATTAGCTGTATTGTCGGCACTTTCACCCATAAAACTGGGACTTGCTATAATGGGAGGAGACACAAAATCTTTAACCTCCGTATCCGGTATAGGGAGCAAGACTGCTCATAGAATAATATTGGAGCTTAAGGATAAAATCCATAGTGATAATGTATTAGCAGATGATACTGAGGTAATTTATAACACTAATATAAATTCCGGAGATCATATCCAAGAGGCAATACATGCCCTGATTTCTTTGGGATACAGCTCAAACGAGGCTAATACAGCAGTTAGAAAAATAGAACAGGACGGTATGGATACGGAAAGTCTTATAAAGGCTGCTCTTAAAATCCTTATGAAGTAGGTGAGAAAGTGGAAGAAAGAATAATAACCAGTGAAATGCGTGTGGAGGATGCTGAAATTGAAGGCAGCTTAAGGCCGAGAACTTTTGAAGAATACATAGGACAGGAGAAAGCTAAAGAAAAGCTTTCCATTTTTATTCAGGCTGCAAAATCAAGAAAAGAATCCTTGGATCATGTGCTTTTATACGGCCCTCCGGGATTGGGTAAAACAACACTTGCTTCAATTATATCAAATGAAATGGGGAGCAGCTTGAGGATAACATCCGGTCCTGCCATTGAGAGGCCGGGAGATTTAGCGGCGTTGCTTACCAATTTAAATACGGGAGACGTTCTTTTTATAGATGAAATCCATCGCTTGAGCAGAAGCGTTGAAGAAATACTGTACCCTGCAATGGAAGACTTTGCACTTGATATTATGATTGGAAAAGGTCCCAGCGCCAGGTCCATAAGATTGGATCTGCCAAAATTCACTCTGGTAGGTGCTACTACAAGAGCCGGGCTTCTTACATCTCCTTTAAGGGATAGATTTGGAGTAATATGCAGGCTGGAAATGTATGATACTCAAGAATTGAAAACCATTATAAAACGCTCTGCCAAAATACTTGGCATAGGAATCGATGAACAAGGGGCTAATGAATTGGCTCTTCGTTCCCGCGGCACTCCTAGAATTGCAAACAGGCTTTTAAAAAGAGTAAGGGACTATGCCCAGGTTAAGGCTTCGGGGTTTATAGACTGCAATGTGGCAAATGACGGCTTGAATATGCTGGAGGTTGATAAAATGGGATTGGACAGCATAGACAGAAAAATGCTTATGACCATAATAAACAAATTTGCAGGAGGTCCCGTCGGCATAGATACTCTTGCCTACTCTATAGGAGAAGAGAGCCATACAATTGAGGATGTATATGAACCTTATCTTTTGCAGATAGGTTATATAAACAGAACCCCAAGGGGAAGAGTAGTTTCTAAGCTTGCATATGACTACTTTAAAATTCCTTATAATAATTAAAGAAATAGTTTCCAATAATATATATAAACAATTTTTATTTTACACTACTAAGGCGGTTATTTTATGATTTTGGATGATTTTGATTTTTTTCTTCCCGAGGAGTTAATAGCACAGGAACCATTAGAAAAGAGAGACACCTCAAGGCTTATGGTTTTAGATAAAAACACCGGGGAGATAGAGCATAGGGTTTTTAAGGATATTATTACATATTTAAAAAAGGGAGACTGCATCGTATTAAATAATACCAGGGTAATTCCGGCAAGACTTTTTGGTTCAAAGGAAGGCTCCGGTGGCAAAATTGAGGTCCTATTATTAAAGAGACTGGAAAAGGATGTATGGGAGGTTCTTGTAAAGCCAGGTAAAAAAGCTAAATCAGGAGCAAACATCATTTTCGGGAACGGGCAGCTTAAAGGAAAAGTTATTGATACTACCGATGAAGGCGGAAGAATAATACGGTTTGAATATGAAGGTATCTTTGAGGAAGTTCTGGATAAACTGGGTGAAATGCCTCTTCCTCATTATATAAAAAAACAATTGAAAGACAAGGAAAGATATCAGACGGTATATTCAAAATATGAAGGCTCTGCGGCAGCACCTACAGCAGGCCTTCACTTTACGAAAGAGCTCTTAAAAGAAATCGAAGATTCAGGAGTAGGTATTGCCTATGTCACTTTGCATGTAGGGTTAGGCACCTTCAGGCCTGTTAAAACAGAGGTTATTGAAGAGCATCACATGCATTCGGAATTCTACACCATAGATGATGTAAATGCCGAAATTATAAATAATGCAAAGAAGAATAAAGGCAGGATAATTTCCGTAGGAACCACATCAACAAGAACACTGGAGACTGCAGCAGATAATGAAGGTAGAATATCAGCAAAATCCGGTTGGACGGATATATTTATATATCCTGGATATAAGTTCAAGCTTGTTGACTGCTTAATAACCAATTTTCACCTGCCTAAGTCGACATTGATTATGCTGGTCAGTGCATTAGCCGGCAGGGAAAATGTTTTAAATGCCTACAAGACCGCAGTTAATGAAAAATACAGGTTTTTCAGTTTTGGCGATGCGATGTTTATACGATGATACAGGGAGGATTAATAATGGATGCGATAAGTTATGAATTAATAAAAAAGAGCAATGGATGCGATGCCAGGCTGGGAAAACTCCATACTCCCCACGGAGTTATTGATACTCCTGTTTTTATGCCTGTAGGAACTCAGGCAACAGTAAAAGCCATGTCACCGGATGAGCTAAAGGATTTAGGAGCACATATTATTTTAAGCAATACCTACCATTTATATATGAGACCGGGCGAAAAATTAGTAAAAAAATCCGGAGGGCTCCATAAGTTCATGAACTGGGACAGGGCAATTTTAACTGACAGCGGCGGATTCCAGGTATTCAGCTTAAGCAACTTAAGAGATATAAAAGAAGAAGGAGTCACCTTTAAATCCCACATAGACGGTTCGAAGCATTTTATATCACCTGAAAAAGCCATTGAGATACAAAACGATTTGGGAGCCGATATAATCATGTGCTTTGATGAATGCCTTCCTTACCCTGTTGAACATGACTATGCATCAAGCTCACTTAATAGGACTATAAGATGGGCTGTAAGATGCAAGGAAACCCATAAGGATACAGAGCGCCAGTCCTTGTTTGGCATAATACAAGGAGGAATGTTCAAGGATTTAAGGGAAAGGAGCGCAAAGGAAATGGTAGCCCTTGACTTCCCGGGATACAGCATAGGGGGATTAAGCATAGGAGAGCCTAAACCCATTATGTATGATGTATTGGATTGGACAGTACATTTGCTGCCGGATAATAAACCAAGATACCTTATGGGTGTCGGAAGCCCCGACTGCTTAATTGAAGGTGCTATAAGAGGTGTGGATATGTTCGACTGCGTATTGCCTACAAGGATAGCAAGAAACGGAACTGTTTTCACAAGTCAAGGTAAGCTGGTGGTGAGAAACGCTGAATATGCCGAGGATTTAAGACCTATGGATACCGAATGCGATTGTTATGCCTGCAGAAATTACAGCCGGGCGTATATAAGGCATCTTTTTAAGGCAAAGGAGATTTTAGGTGCCAGATTAACAACCATACATAACCTTCATTTCCTTATAAAACTCATGGAAAAAATACGCCAGGCTATAAAAGATGATAATTTGCTTAAATTAAGAGATGAATTTTACGCCAAATATGGTTATAATAGAGATGAGATTTAAGAAAGTGAGGGGAACATAATGGATCAATTTCTTACGCAGTTATTACCTTGGCTAGTGGTAATGGTAATTTTTTATCTGCTTATGATTATGCCGGAACAAAGGAAACAAAAGAAATTCAAGTCTATGATTGAATCTTTGAAGGTAGGAGATGAGGTGCTGACAAGAAGCGGTATCTACGGTAAAATAGTAAACCTTCAGGATGATTATTTCATATTGGAGAGCGGAGCTGAAAAGACCAGATTGAAAATGACAAGGGGCGCAATAGCCAACCTTGTTAATCCCACAATCGAGCCTGAAAAGAAATAGTTATACATAGAATAAAAACAGCATTTTAATGCTGTTTTTTTATATACCAAAATTCGGGTGTAATATTTATTTTTTACCTCTCATAAATATTGAATAAGGATATGTGGAGGTGAAGAAATTTGTCAATCGGCAGCTTAACTAATTTCAACAATGAAAAAGGCTCAAACAGAATAGTTGTAATAGGAAAAAGCATACTTATAGCATACATAATATCAATAGTATTTCTTTTAATATATGGTGTGCTCTTAACTTTAACAAACATTTCCGAAACTACTCTGCCCACTGCAGTAATGGTGATTACCCTTGTAAGCATTGCACTGTCAGGCATATACTCAGCTGTTAAGTCGGAGTCTAAAGGATGGCTTAACGGTGCTTTAGTAGGTATTTTGTATATGCTCATATTGTTTATGCTGGGAATGCTGTTTAAAACAGGTATACTTATCGACAATCTCATTCTTTTCAGAATCTTCATGGGCTTTGTCATAGGCTCTCTTGCGGGCATAATAGGCATAAATTTAAAATGATTAATAATAACTCTTTAATCTCATGATTAACTGTGCTATAATTTAACAGAATGTTTAAGAAAAGGGGGAATTTTTGTGAAACATATTAAAACTATAAATAATGCGGCAATCAAAAACAGCTTAAATAAACCAGGCTGTAAGGAATGTGCAAATTCCTGCCAATCTGCATGCAAAACATCCTGTACTGTTGCAAATCTGGCTTGTGAAAACAAATAATAAGTCCTATAAGCTAAAAGGAGCAGTAATAATATGAAATATTGTTACTGCTGTTTAATATTTTAGGGGGGTAAAATGGCTATTATTCATAAATTTGATCAGCATGGCATTAAAATGCTTTTAGACGTAAACAGCGGGTCATTTCATATAATAGACGATATCATTTATGATATCATTGATGATTATAAAAAAGTGGACGAGGAGTCTATAATAGATAAATTTATAAGTAAGTATGAAAGAGATAAAATTAAAGAAGCGATAGATGAGATAAAAAACTTAGAAGACAGCGGCCTTCTATATTGCGAGGATTTATATGAAAATGTGGCTAAGAATGATAATGAGCAATTCTTCATAAAAGCAATGTGCTTAAATATAGCCCATGACTGCAATTTAAGATGCAAATATTGCTTTGCACATGAAGGAGGTTACAAAGGGAATAAATCTTTAATGTCACAAGAAGTTGGGAAAAAGGCTATTGATTTTGTCATTAAAAATTCCGGACCTAGAAAACACATTGAAGTGGATTTATTTGGCGGAGAACCCCTTATGAATTTTAATACCATTAAGGCTATCGTGGAATATGCAAGGCAACAGGAGAAGGAATTCAATAAGGAAATGCGATTTACCATGACTACAAATGCCACATTGCTTAATGATGAAATTATAGAATATATTGACACTCATATGACAAATGTTGTTCTAAGTATTGACGGCAGAAAAGAAGTAAATGATGGTATAAGAATAAATGCCAATGGGAAAGGTACATATGATGATATTCTGCCCAAAATTAAGAGAATGGTTAATAGAAGAGGAAATAAAAAACAATATTATGTAAGAGGTACATTTACCTCTAAAAACCTTGATTTTTATAATGATGTAATGGAGCTTGCAAATAACGGTTTTGATGAAATTTCAATTGAGCCCGTTGTACTTCCCGAAGGAGATGAGCTTTCTTTAAAACCAGAGAATCTTGATACAATATTTGAACAATATGAAATGCTGACGGATGAAATTATAAAAAGAGAGGAAAAAGGCAGCGCATTTAAATTTTATCATTTTGCTATAGATATAAATGGAGGGCCTTGTATTTATAAAAGGATATCGGGCTGCGGTGCCGGATTTGAGTACATAGCAGTAACTCCGGAAGGTGATATATACCCCTGCCACCAGTTTGTCGGTAACGACAAATATAAAATGGGAACTCTGAATGAAGGAATAATAAATAATGAAATAATAAATGAATTCAAGAATGGCCACGTGTACAATAAAAAAAGCTGCTCTGATTGCTGGGCAAAGTTTTATTGCAGCGGCGGCTGTCAGGCCAATAATTATAATTTTAACGGCAATATATTAATGCCTTATAAATTAGGCTGTGAGATGCAGAAAAAAAGAGTGGAATGTGCATTGACAATAAAGGCTGCACAGTTTTTAAGAAACAACAGAGAGTAGACATATTTTAACATGTTACAGCTTGCTCATATTGACTGTACATTTTAAGTGTACTATAATAAACTTTGTGAAAAAAAGAGGAAACAAGGGGGTAAACCAATGAAACATAGAAGTCCAGTCATATTATTAATCATAATAGCGGTTGTAGCTTTTTTATCCTACACCGGTGCCTATGGCCTTAAGCTGGGTGATTACAACGTAAAAGCTTTAGGCGGAGAAGTCAAGCAAGGCCTTGATTTAAAAGGCGGAATTTATGTTATTGAAGAAATACAGGATGCCAATGTAGATGCAGAAACGGTGGATAGGACTGTACAGCTTATAAAGGAACGTGTTGACAAGTTTGGAGTTGTAGACCCTACCATCCAAAAAGAAGGAGACAGGAGAATAAGGATAGAAATCCCCGGGATGTATGACCAACAGAAAGCTCTGGAATTTATAGGACAGACAGGCTATTTGAAGTTTGTAGGACCAAATAGTGATGAAATATTAAGCGGTAAGGATGTAAAGGATGCTTATGTTACTTTTGATGAATACAACCGGGCACAGATAAGCCTTGAGTTTAATGAAGAGGGAAAACAGAAATTTTCAGATGCAACCCAAAAATACATAGGACAGGAAATATCCATATATTTAGATGAAGACCTGCTATCCGCACCGACGGTTCAGGCTCACATAACCGACGGTAATGCAAGGATTACAGGAATGGAATCAACAGAAACAGCAAAACGTATTGCTTCCCTTATAAAATCCGGAGCTTTGCCTGTCACCTTAAAGCCATTGACTGTAAGGACCATAGGCCCCACACTCGGAACTGATGCCCTTGCAAGAAGCGTTCAGGCAGCATTTGTAGGAATACTCTTTGTAATGATATTTATGATAGCCTATTACAGACTGCCAGGTGTTATAGCCAGCATTGCCCTTGTTGTTTATATACTAATAAATTTATATGCATATATTGCTCTTAAAGCAACCATGTCCCTTTCAGCTATTGCAGGTTTCCTGCTTTCTGTAGGTATGGCTGTGGATGCAAATGTTCTTATATTTGAAAGAATAAAAGAAGAACTTAAACTTGGAAAAACCTTGAAGGCTGCATTGAATTCAGGCTTTGATCGGGCTTTAACTTCAATAATAGACGGTAACGTTACTACAGTCATAGCTGCAGCTATACTTGCTGCCTTAGGCACCGGTCCGGTAAAGGGCTTTGCCGTAACTTTGGTTATAGGTATTGTAGCAAGTATGCTTACTGCGGTAATAGTAACAAGATTCCTGCTGAAACTTGTTATGGATATCAAAGCATTTTCCAATAAAAAACTTTACGGAGCATAGGAGGGAAGCAGGATATGTTAAAGATTGTCGAAAAGTCCAGACTATGGATTACTATATCTGTTGTTGTTATTGCAATCGGACTGGGATTCCTTATCTTTAGAGGACTTAATTTAGGAATAGATTTTGCTGGCGGTACCATAATGCAGGTAGATTTAAAAACGCAAGTAAATACAGAAGAGATAAGAGAGATAGCTGCAAAATATGTAAGTGATGCATCGGTGCAGTCTGTTGACGCAACAGGAATCATGATAAGAAGCAGTTCCATAACAAATGAGCAGGTAGAAAGCCTTAAAAATGAAATCAACACACTATATAAAATAGATTCTTCATCATGGTCAACAGAAACAGTCGGCCCTTCAATAGGTGCTGAGCTAAGCCGAAATGCACTTTATGCCATAATTTTAGCTTCAGTTGCAATGCTTATATATGTCGCCGTAAGATTTGAGCTTAATTTTGGAATTGCTGCCATTATAACATTAATCCACGATATTTTATTTACTGTGGGAGTATATGCAGTTTTACAGATTCCCATTAATTCAGCCTTTATAGCTGCTATATTGACGGTTGTGGGATATTCCATAAATGATACAATAGTTATTTTTGACAGGATAAGAGAAAATTCCAAAACAAATAGGAAAGCTTCTCTGGAAGAATTGGCTAATGCAAGTATCACCCAATCTCTTTCCCGTTCAATAAATACTGTTTTAACTACATTGTTTACTATAACCGCTTTATATTTTATAGGAGTAAGTGCTGTAAAAGAGCTGGCACTGCCTCTCATTTTAGGTATAGCAAGCGGTTCCTATTCATCAATATTTATAGCCACTCCAATATGGCTTATATTGAGGAAAAGAAGCAATGTTAAAAAAGGACTGGTAAATGCATAAGAGGTGGAAACACCTCTTTTTTATTTGCTTAAACATTATTAAATTGAACTGAGATTTAATATAAAATATAATATTTATGTATAGGTTTGTAACGGGGGAGAAGAAATGCAAAAAAAACGCTGGATAATAAAGAATAAACAAAATATAAATAATGTAAATGATGCGTTAGGAGTAGACAGTATTATAAAAAACATTTTATATAATCGCGGTATTGCAGATGAAGAATCCATTGATAAGTTTTTAGAACCCGATATTAAAAAACTTTATGATCCTTTTCTTCTTCCGGATATGAAAGAAGCAATTAATTTAATAAAGAAACATATAGACGCTAAAGGGAAAATTATCATATATGGTGATTATGACGCTGATGGTATCACGAGCTCATCCATACTATACCGTTGTTTTAAAAAGCTTAAGGCTGATATAGGCTTTTACATACCCAGTCGTATAGATGAGGGTTATGGGCTTAATATAGACGCCATAAAGGATATTGTAGACAAAGGAGCAAGTCTTATAATTACCGTGGACTGTGGTGTTACCGCTTTGGACGAGGCTTTTTACTGTAAACAAAAAGGTGTTGATATAATAATTACTGATCATCATGAATGTTCCGAGATTCTGCCCGATGCTTTAGTTATTAATCCTAAAAGACAGGATTCTTTGTATCCTTTTAAATACTTAGCCGGTGTTGGCGTAGCTTTTAAGCTGATTCAGGCATTAGCAAGCATATTTGATCTTAATATTATGGATTATATTGACTTAACCTGTATAGGTACTGTTGCAGATATTGTTCCTCTCCTTGATGAAAATAGGATTATAGTTAAATATGGAATTGAAGCTATTAAAAATACAAGAAATTATGGAATTCAAGCATTATTAAAATGCGCAGAAATAGACAGGGATAAGTTAAATACAACCCACATAAGTTTTTTCATGGCTCCCAGAATAAATGCCATAGGAAGAATTTCAGATGCCAATATAGGTGTGGAGCTTTTTATAAATGACTCCATTGAAAAGTCAATGGAAATCGCTGCCAAATTAAATGATGAAAATAAAAGGCGGCAGCAAATAGAAGAAGCTATATTTATAGAAGGGGAAAAACTGATATCTGATACATATGATGATAAAGATTATGTAATAGTCCTGCAGTCAGACTGCTGGCATATGGGAGTCGTCGGCATTGTTGCATCAAGGATTGTTGAAAAATACTATAGGCCCACAATACTATTGAACAAAGAGGGAAAATTATACAGAGGTTCGGCACGAAGCATTCAGGGTTTTAATTTATATGAGGCTTTATGCGAATGCTCTGATTTACTGCTAAAGTTCGGCGGCCATGATATGGCGGCCGGGCTTACCTTAGAAAACGGTAATCTTGCTTTATTTAAAGAAAAAATAAATGAAATTGCAAGGAGAAAAATATTAAAGAAAGATTTAATTCCCTTTATAAATATAGATTGGGAGCTTAATCAAAATGATTTGAATTATGAACTTGCAAATAAGCTTGAGCTATTGGAGCCCTTTGGAGTGGGCAATCCCGCCCCTGTATTTGCCTATAAGGAAACAAGAATACATGATATAAGAACTGTGGGAGATAAGGATAAACATTTAAAAATCCGTTTAAAAGATAATAAGAATACAATTGATGGAATAGCTTTTAATTTAGGACATACTATAGATGAATTCAGTAAAAATAATTGTATCGATTTAGTTTGTGAATTTGGGAAGAATACATGGAATGGAAGAGAAAGCCTGCAGTTTGTTGTTAAAGACATGAGAAAGTCACCTTTTAAGACTATAGAGGAAAATTTTTACCGTTCCTTAAAGCCGGTTATCGATAAGATGGATAAGTATAAATACGATGAAATAGAGGTCCTTACCGATTACATTATTGATTTGTCTTTGGATGATTTAATGGAGAAAATAAGCAACGAAAAGAGTTTAATAATAGTTAATAATGTTAATATATTAAAATATCTCCTTGATAATTACAGCCATTGTGAACTTCTATTTGATAATGATTCTTTAATTATAAATGATACAGTAATACTGGCAAACGGAGATTTGAGTTCAATTAATGCTAAGGCTTTTCATGGTATTTATATATTGGACAACATCTTTGACTGGGATTTTGTTCTCCATGAATGGTTTGACAATGAAGACGGAATAAATTTTTATATAGTATGCAAAGATGTTGTTCATGATGTTGAGTTTATAGAATCTCTTGAGCCTTCAAGGGACAAGTTGGAATATTTATTTTCATATATCAAAAAAAGTATTAACCGCAGACGAGATAAGCAAAGCGTTGAAACCATATCAAAGGCTTTATCTATGAATATTCTTTCAGTATATTATTGCCTAAAGGTTTTAAATGAGCTGGGAACTATATCAATTGCAGCATTAAAGGATGGATTTATGGCCTTTAGAGTTAATAAAGAGCTAGAAACAGATTTATCTTTATCTGCAACAATTAAAAAATTTGATACTATTAAGGAGAATATAAATAATTTAAAATATATATATCAAATGGCTAGGGGGTATAATAGTGAATATTAAGGAGAAAATCAGAATAATTGAAGACTTTCCAAAAGAAGGTATAAGTTTCAAAGACATAACCACTCTTACTGATGATAAGGATGTATTTAAATATACAATTAAAGAAATTGCTGAAGATTTAAGGGATAAAAATATAGATATTATCGTAGGGCCTGAAGCCAGAGGATTTATCATAGGAGCGCCTGTTGCTTATGAACTGGGTGCCGGTTTTGTGCCTGTAAGAAAACCGGGCAAGCTGCCTTATGATACCTTAAAGATTGAGTACCAATTGGAATATGGCACAGATGCCTTGGAAATACATAAGGATGCTATAAAAAAAGGACAAAGGGTGGCTGTCATTGATGATTTGCTCGCAACGGGAGGAACAATACAATCCGTAGCCAAATTGGTAGAGCAATTGGGAGGCGAAATCGTATCCTTCAATTTTATAATTGAGCTCACAGAGCTTAAAGGGAAAGAGAAGCTCTCGCCTTATCGAGTCCACTCGTTGGTTAAATATGACCTGTAGTTAAGCTTATTTATATAATAGTTTACACTTTATGAACAAATAGTATATAATATACTATAAATCAGATGGCTGGTAGGTTTACCAGCCATAGTTTTAATCCTGGAAAAGAGGGCTAATATGCTTGACGACCTGCTGAGTAAAATAAAAACCTATAATTCGAAATGTGATGAAGAAATTATCAAAAAAGCATTTGCATTTTCAGAGGAAGCACATAAAACTCAGGTAAGAGAGTCCGGAGAACCCTATGTGACTCATCCTATTCATGTTGCCGGAATACTGGTTGAGTTAGGTCTTGATACCTGTACTGTTGCTGCCGGCCTTCTTCATGATGTCATAGAAGATACAAAATACACCTATGACGATATCAAGGAAAACTTTAATGAAGAGATTGCCTATCTTGTTGATGGTGTTACAAAGCTTGGACGGATAGAATATAAAACAAAAGAGGAACAGCAGGCAGATAATATACGCAAAATGCTTTTAGCCATGGCAAAGGATATAAGGGTTATATTAATAAAGCTGGCAGACAGGCTGCATAATATGAGGACATTAAAATATTTACCTCAGGAAAAGCAAAAGTCCAAAGCAAAGGAAACCCTGGAAATATATGCACCTATTGCTCACCGGCTTGGTATATCCAAAATCAAATGGGAACTTGAAGACTTATCATTAAGATATCTTCATCCGGCAGAATATTACGAGTTGGTAGAAAAAGTTGCTCATAAAAGAACGGAGAGAGAAGAGTACTTAGAGCAGGTCATTACAACTTTAAGAGACAGGCTTGATTCTGCCGGTATAAAATCAGATATAGACGGCAGGCCTAAGCATTTTTATAGTATATATAAAAAGATGGTTTTTAAAAACAGGAATTTTGAGCAGATTTTTGATCTTTTGGCACTGCGAATAATCGTTGATTCAGTAAGGGATTGCTATGCTGCTTTGGGCATTGTCCATACCTTGTGGAAGCCTATACCCGGCAGGTTCAAGGATTATATAGCCATGCCTAAGCCTAATATGTATCAATCGCTTCATTCCACAGTAATCGGTCCTGAAGGACAACCTTTTGAGGTTCAAATAAGGTCCTGGGATATGCACAGGACAGCTGAATACGGTATCGCTGCCCATTGGAAATATAAAGAGGGTTCCGATCAGGAGGATGCTTTTGACAAAAAGCTTGTTTGGCTTCGTGAAATATTGGAATGGCAGGATGATACAAGGGATCCGAAAGAATTTATGGACGGACTTAAAATAGAGCTCTTTACCGATGAAGTTTTTGTATTTACTCCAAAGGGCTCTGTTATTGACCTGCCTGTTGATTCAACTCCTATTGATTTTGCTTACAGGATACACACTGATATAGGAAATAAATGCATAGGCGCAAAAGTAAACGGGAAAATGGTTCCTCTTGATTATAAATTAAGGACCGGCGATATTGTAGAGATACAGACCACATCAAGCGGCAGAGGACCGAGCAGAGACTGGCTTAAGATAGTAAAGAGCTCCCAGGCAAAAAATAAAATAATGCAGTGGTTTAAAAAACAAAACAGAGAAGAAAACGCTTCAAAAGGTAAGGAAATCCTTGAAAAGGAGATAAAGAGGCAGGGATATAATTACAGCGACCTGGCAAAGCAGGAATGGATGGAAATAGTATTAAAAAGGTTCAATGTTCAGCAGGTTGACGACCTTTTTTCTGCCATAGGCTATGGAGGTATATCCCCAAATCAGGTAATAACAAGGCTTAAGGATGAATACAATAAGACCGTAAAACAGGAAAGCAATGATTGGAGAGCCCTTGAAAAAGCCGCTCAGGAAAAGCAGGCGCAAAAAAAGAAGAAGGAAAGCACTGCAGGCGTCGAAGTCAAAGGCGCAGATAATATTATGATAAGGTTTTCCAAGTGCTGCAGTCCCGTTCCCGGTGATGAAATAGTTGGATATGTCACAAAGGGAAGGGGAGTATCCATTCACCGAAAAGATTGCCAGAATATTATAGAGCAGTTAAGCCAAAATGATGAAAAAATGATAGAAGTCAGCTGGGCAAAAGTACATGGTACTGAATATCAGGCAGATGTACAAATAGAAGCCAATGACAGACAAGGGCTTTTAGCCGAGATTACCAATATACTTACATTATCAAAAACCTTGGTTAGAGCCATAAATGCACGTACTTCAAGGGATGGGATGGCATTCATAAGCCTGACCCTGCAGATTAACGGCACCGAACAGCTGGAGAAAATTATGAAGGATTTCAGAAAAATATCCGGTATAAAAGATGTATACAGAACTAGGGCTTAGGAGGATTAAATGAGAGCAGTCGTTCAGAGAGTTGATAATTCGGAAGTTATAGTGGATGAAAAAATTAAAGGCAGCATAAATTGCGGCTTGGCTGTATTCCTTGGAGTGGAAGAGGGGGATACAGAGGAAGATTCAAAATACTTGGCAGATAAGATTATAAATTTAAGAATTTTTGAAGATGAAAATGATAAAATGAATCTATCATTGTTAGATATAAAAGGAGAAATATTGGCTGTATCACAGTTCACATTGTTAGGCGATTGCCGCAAAGGCAGGAGGCCTAATTTTATGGCTGCGGCAAAGCCTGAGACAGCGGTTGAACTTTATAATAAATTTATCGATTATGTAAGAATAAATAATATAAAGGTAGAAACGGGAGTATTTCAGGCTCATATGACAGTTAAAATCATAAATAACGGACCTGTAACTATTCTTCTTGACAGCAGAAAAAATTTTTAGGAGAGGAAAGTTAAATATGAAATATTTAAAAATACCGGCAGGTATATATGGAGCTAATTGCTATTGTGTATATGATGAAACATCGAGAGAGGGCTTTGTTATAGATCCCGGCGGTGACGGGGAAAAGATATTGAAGCTTATTAATAATGAGGGTATAAAGATATTGTTTATAATATTAACCCATGGCCATTTTGACCATACCGGCGGCGTTAATTATTTAAAGCAGATGCTTAACATACCTGTACTTATAAATGAAAAAGACACCGGCCTTCTATCAAAGGAGAACATAATATCAAATTTCTTTCCAGATTTTGAAGATGTATCTGCGGATGATTTTTTAAAGGATAAAGACAAGCTTAAATTCGGAGGTGAATTTTTAGAAATAATTGAAACTCCCGGGCATACGCCAGGCGGCATAACAATAAAGGTTGAAGATAATTTATTTACCGGTGACACATTGTTTTTCAATTCGGTCGGCAGGACGGATTTGCCCGGAGGCTCCTATGAGGTTTTAATTAAATCCATAAATGAAAAGCTTCTTATCTTTCCTGAAGGAACAAAGGTTCATCCTGGCCATGGAAATTCTTCGACAATAGGAAGAGAAAAGAAGTCAAACCCTTTTTTATAACTTTAATTTAAAATAATAGTGACTTTTGAATACCTCTCAATCTAATGGTTAAAATAATTTTAGAATCATTTGGGAGGTAATAGTTTGAAAAAGAGGACTAATTATTTCAAAATCAAAAAAGTTCAGAAAAATTTGGAATTAGGCTCCAATGACTATGAAGAAATGTTTGAGGAAGGCTTCAGCGATGCAGAAATATCAAATGAATTTGGAGTAGACGAGGATTATATAAAGAAGCTCCGTGAGGACTACCAAAAGGATTATTAGGAGATATTATATGTATTATGTTTTACTTGAAGGTCACAATTATTCATATGAAATATATGAAATGGTGACCTTGTATTTTCCCCAAGAGAAAATAACAACTATTAACAGTGAAGATGAACTGCCTGTTTATTGCAGATATATAAAGAGTTTCATCAGTGTAAATGAGGATAAAATCAAAGGAAGCTGCTTTTTATATCACGTAGAATCCGGTGTCAAAAACCTTATATCAAGCTCTGAGGAATCCCTTCCTATTGATGAAAATATAAAAAAATTAACGAAGCATTGCGTAAAAATTACAGCTTATAATATGCTTAAAAACCTTACGGGAGTAAATATGCCCTGGGGCATACTTGTAGGCATAAGGCCTGCAAAGATAGTAAATGACCTTAAATCAAAGGATTCATCGATAGATGAAATCAAAGATATATTGGGGGATAAATACCGTGTGAGGGAAGATAAAATTAATCTGGTAACAAAAGTATCGGATATAAGTTATCCTTTGATAAACACTGACAGTAAAAATATTTCCATATATATAGGCATACCTTTTTGCCCGACAAGGTGCGTCTATTGTTCCTTCGCCGCTTATCCGATAAAGCCTTATGAAAAATATATTTCTTCATATATAGAGGCTTTGAAATATGAAATGGATGAATTAAGTCGTTTTATAGATGGGAAGTTTAAAATAGATACTCTGTATATCGGCGGAGGAACTCCTACATCTCTGGATGATGACAGTTTTTATGAAGTTATTAATCATGCCGCACAAAAATTTCATGTAAAATCCTTAAAGGAATTTACTGTGGAAGCCGGCAGGCCGGATACCATCACAAAAGAAAAGCTTGATATAATGCATGAGCATATGGTTGATAGGATAAGTATAAATCCTCAAACCATGAATGATGACACGTTAAAGAGAATAGGAAGGCTACATAGTGTAAAAGATATAATAGATAAGTATGAACTGGCACGTAAATATAATTTCAATAGCATTAATATGGACATGATTGTTGGATTGCCAGGTGAAACTGAAGAAGACATAAAAAATACCCTTGATGAAATAATCAAGCTCAATCCCGAAAATATAACGGTTCACAGTATGTCACTAAAAAGAGCATCAAAATTGAAGGAAGAAATTATAAGCGGCAAGGAAGACAACTTAAATAGTGACAACATATACGATGCTTTGATGGAATATATTTACACCAATCTTTTTAAAAATCATTACACTCCTTATTATATGTACAGACAAAAGAAAAGCGCAGGCAATCTTGAAAATGTAGGTTATTGTATAAAAGATAAAGAATGTTTATATAATATTCAAATGATAGAAGAAAAGGAAACAATTATAGGCATAGGCGCCGATTCTGTCACAAAGATGGTTTTTACTAATGAAAACCGCATTGAGCGCTACGCGAACAAAAAGGATTTAACGGAATATATAAATACAATAAAGGAGAGCACTGAAAAAAAGATTAAGGCCTTGGGCATGTTGACATAGCAATAGTCAGATATTATAATTATTTCTATAGATTTCACAATGTTTCTTATATTTGTAATAATGTGATGAAAGAGAAGAGTAGGTTATACTGTCTTTAAGGGAGTGTACTCCATAGATTGAAAGGGTGCATAGGAAAAAGGTAGCTGAAAGACACTCATGAGCATGGCTTATAAAAAAGCCGCGTTTTCCGCGTTAAGGATTATAAGTGGGATTTTATATCCAATCAGGGTGGCACCGCGGAACTTCCGTCCCTTTCAGGGATAGGAAGTTTATTTATTTTTAGGAGGTATAAAGATGGCTATTAAAGCGCCAAGAGGAACAAAGGATGTATTGCCTTCTGAATCAGGAAGCTGGCAATATGTCGAAAAGCTTATGCGAGATATGTGTGAGCTTTATAACATAAAAGAAATCAGGACTCCTACCTTTGAACATACAGAACTTGTTCAAAGAGGTATAGGAGAGACTACTGACATAGTACAAAAGGAAATGTATACTTTCTTAGATAGGTCGGGCAGAAGCATTACATTAAAGCCGGAAGGCACTTCTCCTGCCGTCAGAGCATTTATTGAACATAATCTTTATAATGAACCGCTGCCAGGAAAGCTTTTTTATATAACTCCGGTTTTCAGATACGAAAAGCCCCAAGCCGGAAGGCTAAGGGAACACCACCAGTTCGGAATAGAAATTTTCGGTTCAAAAGAACCTTCTGCCGATGCCGAAGTTATAAGCCTTGCTATGGATTTATACAGAAGGCTTAAAGTTAAAAATCTTGAAATTAATATAAACAGCATAGGCTGCAGCAAATGCCGTGCAGAATATAACAAGGCCCTTAAGGAATATTTAAAGGCTAACATGGATGAATTATGCGAAACCTGTAAGGACAGGTTTGACAGAAATCCATTAAGAATACTGGATTGCAAAATGGATAAATGCAAGGAAATCGTAAAGGATGCCCCTGTTATAATAGATTATCTTTGCGAGGAGTGCAGCGACCATTTTGAAGGCTTGAAAAAACACCTTGATGTACTTGGATACAAATACAATATCAACCCCATGATAGTGAGGGGACTTGACTATTATACAAAAACTGTTTTTGAAATTATTTCAAATGACATAGGAGCCCAGGGCACTGTATGCGGAGGAGGACGCTATGACGGCTTATTTGAAGAATGTGACGGACCTCCCCTTCCCGCAGTAGGATTTGGCATGGGTATTGAAAGGCTTTTATTAACATTGCAGAGTCAAAATATTGAACTTCCCGTAAAGAATAAAATCGATGTATTTATTGCAGCTTTAGGAAAAGACGCTGAAATAAAGGCCTTCAACATTATAAACGATTTAAGGAAAAACAACATCTCTGCCGATAAGGATCACATGCAAAGAAGCCTTAAAGGGCAGATGAAATATTCGGATAAAATAAATGCGAGATACACAATTATACTTGGTGATGATGAACTTGATAAAAACAAGGTCAACATTAAAAACATGGAAACCGGTGAACAGACAGAAGCTGAACTTGACAAAATCATAGATGCTATAAAATCTATCATTTAATTGGAGGTAATTTAAATGGCTGAAAGACTTAATGGCTTGAAACGTTCCCATATGTGCGGCACATTAAGGGAAGAAAATATAGGAAATACCGTAACCGTCATGGGATGGGTTCAAAGAAAAAGAAATTTAGGAGGCCTTATATTCATCGATTTAAGAGACAGAACAGGCCTTGTTCAGGTGGTATTAGGCGATGAAATAGATAAAGCTGCCTTTCTTAAGGCCGATAACGTAAAATCAGAATATGTAATTGCAGTTTCCGGTGAGGTTGTAAAAAGATCATCCGTTAACACAACTCTTCCTACAGGCATGATAGAAATACTGGGAAAGGATATAAAGATACTGGGAGAATCAGAAACTCCGCCTATTATCATTAAAGAGGATTTGGATACCTCTGAGGCAATAAGGCTTAAATACAGATATTTAGACTTAAGAAGGCCGGACATGCAAAGAAATATGATAATAAGGCATAAGACAGCAAAGATTGCCCGCGATTTTTTAGATGATAACGGATTTATAGAAATAGAAACTCCCATACTGACTAAAAGCACTCCTGAAGGTGCCAGGGACTATCTGGTTCCCAGCCGTGTATCGCCGGGCAATTTTTATGCCCTTCCCCAATCTCCCCAGTTATTTAAACAGCTTTTGATGCTGTCAGGCTATGACAGGTATTTTCAGATAGCCAAATGCTTCAGAGATGAGGATTTGCGCGCAAACAGGCAGCCTGAATTCACCCAGATAGATATGGAATTATCCTTTGTGGATGTTGATGATGTAATCGATGTAAATGAAAGGCTATTACAGAGGATATTCAAGGAAATACACAATATAGATTTAAGCGTACCTTTTTTGAGAATGCCTTATAAAGAGGCTATGGATAGGTTTGGCTCCGACAAGCCGGATATAAGATTTGGAATGGAGTTAAAATCTTTAAACGATATAGTCAAGGCCTCGGATTTCAAAGTCTTTAAAGATGCATTACTAAATGGAGGAGATGTAAGAGCAATAAATGCCGCTGGCTGCGGTGATTTCGGAAGAAAGGACATTGACAGGCTTACTGATTTTGTTAAAACCTTTGGCGCCAAAGGCCTGGCATGGATAGCCTTAAATAACGGAGAAATAAAATCACCAATATCGAAATTCCTAAGCGAAAATGAAATGAGCGAAATAATTAAAAGGACAGAAGCTAAGGATGGAGATTTAATACTGATTGTAGCTGACAAGTCTAAGGTTGTTTATGCATCCCTTGGTCAATTGAGGCTAGAGATTGCAAGAAAACTAGGAATCCTTGACGGAAATATTGAGCATAAATTTCTGTGGGTTACTGAATTCCCCCTTTTAGAATATGATGAAGAGGAAAAAAGATATGTTGCTGTGCACCACCCCTTTACATCGCCAATGGATGAGGATATAGAATATCTTGAAAAAGAACCGGGAAGAGTGAGAGCAAAGGCTTATGATATAGTATTAAACGGTGAGGAATTAGGAGGCGGAAGCATAAGGATACATGATTCCAAGCTCCAGGAAAAAATGTTTGGAATTATAGGGCTTGAAATGAATACGGCATGGGAAAAATTCGGTTACCTATTGGAAGCCTTCAAATACGGTACACCTCCTCACGGCGGTCTGGCTTTTGGCTTTGATAGGCTTATTATGTTTTTGGTCAATACAGATAATATAAGGGATGTCATTGCTTTCCCAAAGACAAAAGAGGCATCAGACCCTCTAACAGATGCACCGTCTACGGTTGATGAAGCACAGCTTCTGGAATTGGGGATAGCATTGATACCAAATAAAATAAACTCATAAATTTTAGGATTTGAAACATACTATTCGTATACTGCAAGTTCTGCGATTTATAGAAAAAATAGCAGCCTGCTGTGTACGTGTATATGAATAGGTGTTTTGAGCCAACACTAATTAAACGGGAAAATGTCTCTGAGTATGTATTGCATGCCCTGAACCAAAAACTTCAAGGAAGCATGAAGTAATCAGGAATTTACCCACCTGCTTTAGCAGGTTCAAAGCATTCATATTACGGCACAGCGGGTTTTTCTATGGGAGGGGTAAATTTGCTTAATGCATTTTCAAGGACAGAGTTGATTTTGGGGCAAGAAAAAATGGATATATTGAAAAACAGTACTGTTGCCGTCTTCGGGGTTGGCGGAGTAGGTTCTTTTACAGTGGAAGGGCTTATAAGATCGGGATTAGGTAAAATAGTGCTTATTGATGATGATAATATTTGCCTTACCAATATAAACAGGCAGCTTCATGCCACAAGAAAAACCGTGGGTAAAGCCAAGGTAGAAGCTATGAAAGAGAGAATTTTAGATATTAATCCCAAAGCAGAGGTTATAACATATCAAAAATTCTACAGCAATGAAACAGCTGATGAGCTTTTAAATAAAGATTATGATTATGTAGTAGATGCCATCGATACTATATCAGGAAAGATAGACTTAGTCGTCCGGTGCAAAGAGATGAATATTCCCATAATAAGCAGTATGGGAGCAGGAAATAAATTAGACCCGACCAGATTTACGGTATCGGACATATATAAAACAACCATAGATCCATTGGCAAAAGTCATGCGCAAGGAATTAAGAAAAAGGAATATTGAATCTTTAAAGGTGGTTTATTCAACGGAAGAGCCTATAAAAGTGGAACAGGAAGCAGAAGCTTCCTGCAAGGTTAACTGCATATGCCCTCCGGGAACCGCAAGGAATTGCAGCTCAAGAAGAAATGTTCCGGGAAGTATTTCCTTTGTACCTTCTGTCGTTGGATTGATAATTGCCGGTGAAGCCATAAAGGATTTGACAGGTGTTAATAAAGGCTTTTAATGCTGTATTTGAATTTACTTGATTTGACATGAATTATAGATATTAGTATAATTTTAATATACCCCTATATAGTATATTGGGAGGTTTTTTTATGGAAGGCGATAAAATGAAGGCAGATATAAAAAACAGATTGAATAGAATCGAAGGTCAAATCAGGGGCATACACAGGATGATAGATAATGACGAAGGCTGTACCGATGTACTGGTTCAGATAGCTGCAGTCAGGTCTGCCATCAATAAAGTAGGCGGCCTTATACTTGAAAACTACACCAAGGATTGCATTAAAGGCAGTATTTGCAATCAGGAAGGTATGAATTCAATAGATGAACTCATAGAAGTGGTATTGAAATTCATGAAATAACTTACTATATAGTGAATTTATATAGTAAATTTCATGCCGAAACACGTTATATAATTTACAAATAATGAATGATTTTTACAATAATTTGCTCAATAGACATGTATAATTATTCGAGTTATTCTGATATAATGTTTTAATATCATAAAAGAAAAGGAGAACTGTAACACATATGCTTAACGAAGTTTTAAAAACTGATCAGGAAATTTATGAGTGTATAAAAAATGAGATGGACAGGCAGCAGCATCATATTGAGCTTATAGCTTCCGAGAATTTTACCAGCAAGGCAGTAATGGAAGCCCAGGGTACACAATTAACAAACAAATACGCTGAGGGCTACCCAGGGAAAAGATATTACGGCGGCTGTGAATTTGTAGATGTGGCAGAAAATATAGCAAGAGACAGGCTCAAAGAAATATTTGGAGGAGATCATGTAAATGTTCAGCCTCATTCAGGTTCCCAGGCAAATATGGGGGTTTATTTTACAATCCTGGAGCCGGGAGATACAGTTCTCGGAATGAATCTCGCCCATGGCGGACATCTCACCCATGGAAGCCCTGTTAACTTTTCAGGAAAAATATACAATTTCCATTCATATGGAATAAATAAGGACACGGGAATGCTTGATTATGATGAGTTGAGAAATGTTGCAAAATCAATTAAGCCCAAGCTTATCGTTGCAGGCGCCAGCGCTTATCCCCGTATAATAGATTTTAAGCTTATAAAGGAAATATGTGATGAAGTAGGGGCATATTTTATGGTTGATATGGCTCATATTGCAGGATTAGTGGCTGCAGGGCTTCATCCAAATCCGGTACCCTATGCGGATTTTGTAACAACCACAACCCATAAAACCTTAAGAGGCCCCCGCGGAGGCGCTATAATCTGCAAGGAAAAATTTGCAAAGGATTTAGACAAGGCTATTTTTCCAGGAATTCAGGGCGGACCTTTAATGCATGTTATCGCAGCAAAGGCTGTGTGCTTCAAAGAGGCATTGTCTCCTGAATTCAGGAAATATCAGGAACAGGTTGTTAAAAATGCAAAGGCAATTGCCGACGAACTTATAAGATATGATTTTAATTTGGTTTCAGGAGGTACAGATAACCACCTGATACTCGTTGATTTAAGAAATAAAGGCATTACAGGAAAAGATGCGGAAAATCTTTTGGGGAAGGTTAATATAACCGTTAATAAAAATGCCATTCCTTTTGATACCGAAAGCCCATTTATAACAAGCGGCATAAGAATAGGTTCCCCTGCCGTTACAACAAGAGGCTTTGTTGAAGAAGACATGATAGAAATTGCAAGCATTATAAACGGAATTATACAGTACAGGGATAAAGACTTATCTGCCTATAAGGACAGAGTTATCAAGCTTTGCAAAGCACACCCGCTTTATTGATAAAAAACCGGATTAATTCCGGTTTTTTATTTGTCTTCTGCCTGGAAAATTAATGAATGTTTAATTTTCGGTATTCTTTTCCTATGTTATACTTAAAGAGAAAACTAATTTTTACCTTATGGAGGACGGCTATTATGGATCCTTTTGGCGGCTTTGGCAGCATTATGTTTACTATAATACCTTTAATGGTATTTATGGGGTTTATATTCGTATTTGGTATGATTATTTTTAGCTTAGTCAGGGGAGCTACCCAATGGAAGAAAAATAATCAATCTCCAATCTTGACGGTTCCGGCGGCAGTGGTTACAAAACGCACTGATGTTCATCATCATAGTCACCATCACCACAACTCCGGTACAAATAATATCCATCATTCCTCATCATCAACTACCTATTATGTCACTTTTGAAGTGGAAAGCGGCAGCCGCATGGAATTTCATGTTCACGATAACGAATATGGAATGCTGGTAGAAGGTGATATGGGAAAACTAACCTTTCAGGGCACCCGTTATTTAGGATTTGAACGGATAAAATAAAGGAGGTATACACATGAAAATAAAATATGTGCACACCAATATAATCGCTAATGACTGGAAAAAAGTTTCTTTGTTTTATCAAAAGGTTTTCGGATGCAAACCAATCCCCCCGGAGCGCAATTTAAAAGGGGAATGGGTTGATAAACTAACCGGTCTTCCTGATGCACATATAACCGGAGAGCATTTGGCACTGCCGGGATATGAAGGAAGCTTCCCAACCTTGGAGATTTTTTCATATGGCAGTATGATAAATAATAATTCAAAGGAAATAAATAATGTGGGTTTTGGCCATTTGGCTTTTGAAGTAGATGATGTAGAAAATGTCTTGCAAAGGATTAAAGAAGAGGGCGGAGGACAGGTCGGTGAATTAATAAAAGCTGAATATCCCAACAATGTTATTGCTACTCTTGTATATGCAAAAGATATAGAAGGCAATATAATCGAATTGCAAAGCTGGGAAACTAAAAGTGATGTATGATGAAAAAACACGCAGATAAAGGTAAAAAAATTATATCTATCATTCTCGCTTTAATAAGCTTAATTATATTTTGCTATTGGCAGAACAACAGTATAGCTATAACAAAATCAGATTATAAAAACCCTAAAATCCCAAAAGAATTTGAAGGGTTTGTAATTGCACAAATTTCCGATTTACATAACAAGGAATTCGGAAACAATCAAAATATATTGCTGGATAAATTAAAAAGTATTTCTCCGGATATAATAGTAGTTACAGGAGATTTGATAGACAGGCGGAAATACAATCTTGAAATTTCTATGGAATTCATTGAAGGTGCAGTTGAAATAGCTCCTGTGTATTATGTATCCGGCAACCACGAGGAGTGGTCAGGCAAATATGAAGATATAAAGTCTGGCCTTTTAAATGCGGGGGTAAAGGTTCTTGATGATGAAAAAGATAGCATTTCAATTGAAAACGCTTCTATTGACATATTAGGCTTAAGGGACCCTGACTTCTATACGTCTAACTATTTGGAGGGCACAAAAACAGCCCAATTGGAAGCAAACTTAAAAAAGTGGACGAATGATAATGGTTTTAAAATATTGCTTTCACACCGTCCGGAGCTATTTGATTTATATGTTAAAAGCAATATGGATTTGATATTTTCCGGCCATGCACATGGAGGCCAGGTAAGACTGCCATTTATAGGAGGCTTGGTTGCCCCTGACCAGGGTTTTTTCCCTAAATATACAAGCGGGCATCACGTTAAAAACAACTCAACTATGTATATTAGCAGAGGCTTAGGCAACAGCATAATCCCCCTAAGAATTTTTAACAGGCCTGAAATTGTAGAAGTAACCTTAAAAAACACAAATTAAATTTTAAAGGAGGTACATAATTATGACAGGTGTAGAAATTGATATGGTGGTAACCGACAGCATAAAAGCTTTGGAGCTTTACGAAAAGATATTTGAAGTTGAAAGGGTGGAAGTCACAGCCTTTCCTAAAGGCCAAAACGAGGCTGTCTTTACCATATATGGTGTACGCTTTCATATGCTGGATGAAAACCCGGAATTTCAGTTAATTGCACCAAAACCCGATAATCCTCAATCCATATGGTTCAACATTTTAGTACCGGATATCAAAGAAACTTACAATAAAGCTATGGGGGCAGGATGTATTGAAGTTCAGCCCGTAACGGAAATGGCGGACTATGGGGTGGCAAATGCAATTTTCAGCGATGAATTCGGTTACCTATGGATGCTTCATCAAATACATAAAGTAGTAAGCTTTGAAGATCGTGTAAAGCTTTGGGAAGACAGAAAAGAGAGCTAAAAAGATGTTAGGAGTCATGTACATTGTACAAAATGACACAGACAAAAATCTTATGTGGCAAAGATTACATTGGCTTTTCTGTATACTATGCTTCATTCTGAAATACCGATAGAGATGGCAGATTTTCAAAATCCTTTATTCTTCTTCACCCTCAAAATGACCGCTGGGCCGATGTATTGCTAAGCAGGCTGTTTTATGATAAGCTCAAGTGCGAAAAAGAACTGTAAATTATTGATACATATATATCATAAAGGGGAATTCCAATGGGACTGATGAATCTAATTGATGATTTTTTAAATAACAATGATGAAACGCATGCTGTAAGTATGAGCGGCTCAGTTACCCTATATGATGTGAATGAAAATGTTGTTCCTATTACCTCTACTATTCCATTATAAAGATGGCGGATGAAGCCTTCAAAACACAACAGCACCCGTTATACTGTATTTTTGGACCTGAAGTATGCCTTAATGTCATACTTCAGGTCCATTTTTATCTGAATCAAAGTAAGAAGTATTGGAGCTGGCATACCTTACTTTCTGGCTCAAGTAAATAATCCTATCAAAAATTCACCTTAAACTACTTATTATTTCTTATTGACACAAAAATTAAACCATAGTATTATATTTTTATCACTTCAATACTTTATCACACTAAATTAACGAGGTAGATTATGAACGAATATATCTTTAAGACTCCCGAGGGATTTAATGACTTATTATATAACGAATGCTATAACAGGACAGAAGTTGAAGGCATTGTAAGGAATATTTTCAATACTCACGGCTATATGGAGGTTGATACGCCTACGCTTGAATATTATGACCTGTTCAGCTGCAAAATTGATGCCCTGCCTCAGGAGAGGATGTTCAAGCTCTTTGATTTAAAGGGACGGATACTGGTTTTAAGGCCGGATATCACCGTTCCCATAATGAGGATGTCCATAACAAAGATGGAAAAGCTTGATTATCCCATAAGGCTAAGCTATTTCGGCAATGTTTTCAGAAATGATTTAAAGAACTTAATTAACTGTGAGTACCGGCAGGCAGGTATAGAAATACTGGGTGCCGCCTCAATTTCAGCAGATGCTGAAATCATAGGAGTTACAATAGAAACCCTTTTAAAAACAGGGGTTGAGGATTTCAGGATTGATATCGGCCAGGTAAAGTTGTTTAAAGCATTGACATCTTCAATATATGACGAGGAGCTTTTGAATAATATACATGAGGCAGTATCCAATAAAGACAGATATTCCATAGAAAAACTTTTGGAGCAATCAGATATACCCGATGAAAAAAAGCAAGGCCTATTAAGGCTTCCATGGCTCTTTGGCACTACAGAAATAATTGACGGCATAGAAGAATATTTTACAGGTTCTGATGAAAGAAAAGCCCTTGAAGAACTTAAATCCCTGATAAATATTTTAAGGTATTGGGGATATGAAAAATATATATCAATCGATTTGGGAATGGTCCAAAGCCTCAACTATTACAGCGGAATTATTTTTAGGGGCTATGCAACGGAATGCGGATTTTCAATTTGCTGGGGAGGAAGATATGACTATCTGTCGCAGAATTTTGACAGGAACATATCTTCAGCCGGCTGCGCATTAGGTATAAATCGCATTATTGAAGTTTTGGGAAGGAAGGGGAGTTTGAAGGAAATGAAAAGCGCCGATTATTTGATAACAACCTGGAACGGAATACTTAATGATGTGGCATTCAAAATATCAAACAACTTAAGAAGCAAAGGATTCATAGTAGAAAACGATTTGGTGTACGACGATAAAAAGACCCTGGAATATTGCAAAAACAGGGGTATAAATAAAATAATAAAGGTCCTGGACAATGATATTGTACTTATAAAGGATTTGGTAAATGACAGTGAGGTTAAATACAGTTTAAGCTGTTTAATAGGTTAGGAGGATATGATGCGGTATCTTACAATAGCCCTTGCAAAGGGAAGAATAAGCGATGAATGTACAGAAATGCTGGAAAGCACAGGTCTTAACTGCAGTGAAATGAAAATTGAGTCCAGGAAACTGATTTTCACAGATGAGAAGAATAAAGTAAAATTCATATTGGTCAAGCCTGCAGATGTACCAACATATGTAGAATATGGAAGTTCCGATATAGGTATCGTAGGAAAGGATGTGCTGTTGGAAGAAGCCAGGGACTTATATGAGCCCTTGGATTTAGGCTTTGGAATATGCCGCATGGCAGTGGCAGGCCCCTATAACTTGGATTTTAAAAGTAAAAAGGCATATAAGGTCGCAACAAAATTTCCCAATATATCTGCCAGGTATTTTTCATCCGTTGGTATGGATGTAAAGATAATAAAGCTTTCAGGCTCGGTGGAATTAGCTCCGTTAATCGGGCTTTCAGATGTGATAGTTGACCTTGTACAAACGGGCTCCACCTTAAGGGAAAACGGACTTGAGATTAAAGAAGTTATTGCAGACATAAGTGCCAGGGTGGTAGTCAATAAGGCCAGTATGAAGCTTGAAAATAAAAGAATCATAGATATAATCGAAAGACTTCAGAGTGTTGTTAAGAGGAGTTGAAATGATGATTAGAGTTCTCAATGGCAATGAAAAAGATATAATTAATTTCTTAAAATCCCGGCAGCAAAATGAAAATGAAGAAATAAGAAAAAAGGTTTGGGATGTGCTTAAAGGGGTTAAGTCAAAGGGAGACAAGGCGGTTTTTGATTATTGCAAAATATTTGACCATTCGGAAATAAACGATAAAAATATTATGTTGACAAATGAGGAAATCAGTGAAGCTTATGATAAAGTGGATGCTGATTTTATCAGGATAATAAATGCTGCCAAAACCAATATAGAAGAGTTTCATAAAAACCAGATTCAAAAGCCCTGGTTTATGACAAGAAGCGACGGTTCAATTTTAGGCCAGAAGGTGATGCCCTTAGACAGTGTCGGAATATATGTGCCTGGAGGTACAGCTTCATATCCTTCATCGGTTTTAATGAATTCCATACCCGCAAATCTTGCAGGAGTAAGAAGGATTGCCATGGCCACTCCCTGTAAAAGCGGAATTATAAATCCTTATACAATAGTAGCCGCAAATGAATGCGGAGTACATGAAATATATAAAATAGGAGGGGTTCATGCAGTAGCTGCCTTTGCCTACGGCACAGATTCAGTGCCTAAGGTAGATAAAATAGTGGGGCCCGGTAATATATATGTGGCAACTGCTAAAAAAGAGGTCTTTGGAAATGTTGATATAGACATGATAGCAGGCCCCAGTGAAATACTTATTATTGCAGATGAAAATGCAAACAGCAAATTCATAGCTGCCGATATGATGTCCCAGGCTGAGCATGATGTGCTTGCTTCCTCCATACTTTTAACGACATCTCAAAAATTAATTGATGAAGTAATAATTGAGCTTGAAAGACAGTGCGAGCTATTAGACAGAAAAGATATAATTTTGAAATCTTTAGATGATTATGGTGCTGCAATCAAGGTCCAAAGCATTGAAAAAGCCGTTGAATTATCCAATAAAATAGCTCCTGAGCACCTTGAAATCATGGTAAAAAACCCTATAGAGCTTTTAGATTCCATAAAAAATGCAGGCTCCATTTTCTTGGGCGATTATTCTCCCGAGCCTTTAGGCGATTATTTTGCAGGACCTAATCATGTGCTTCCCACCGGAGGCAGCGCAGCTTTCTTTTCACCCTTATCCGTAGATGCATTTATAAAGAAATCAAGCTTTATATACTACAGCAAATCAGGCCTTGAAAAGGTAAGTGATGATATTCAAAGCTTTGCAGCCTATGAAGGATTATCTGCCCATGGAAACTCCATAAAAGTGAGGTTTTAATATGTCATATGATGTTAAAGATGCAGTAAAAAAACTTAAGCCATATAATGCGGAATCAATAAGACCAAAGACAATGCTGGATTCCAACGAAAATCCATATGAGCCTTCAAAAATCATTTTAAATAATATAAAGGAACGGCTAAATTCCCTTTTGCTGAACAGATATCCCGACCCCAGGGCATATAAATTATGTGGAAAGCTTGCGCAATATGCATCCAACGGAATAGGTGCAGACAATATCATGGTAGGTGCCGGCTCCGATGAGCTTATTAATATAATTGTAAGTGCCTATCTAGGCAAGGGGAACACCATCTTTGTCCCAACTCCGACATTCTCAATGTATGGAATATATACCTTAATTAATGAAGGCAGGGTTTATGAGTATAAAAGGGATGATGATTTCAATATCAATATGGATGAAATGATTGAAGAAGTAAAGAAAGTAAAGCCTAAGCTTGTGGTATTGTGCAATCCCAATAATCCCACGGGAACTTTGACTCCCAAGGAGGATGTAATAAAGCTTATAGAAAACAGCGGCTCCATGGTCATTTTAGATGAGGCATATTATGAATTTTCCGATATGACAATTGTTGATTTAATTGACAAATATGATAATCTGATTGTCTTAAGAACCCTTTCTAAAGCCTGGGGAATGGCGGGAATACGTTTAGGTTATCTGGTTGCCAAAAATAAAATAGTTGATGAATTATTAAAGGTAAAATCTCCTTATAACGTAAATGCAGTAACACAGGAGATAGCCTCCATAATACTTGATTATCCTGAGTTAATGACAGAAAATATCACAAAAATAATAAAAGAAAAGGAATTCATGTTAGAAAACCTGTATTCCATAGACAATATGAAGATTTACAATACTTACGGAAATTTTATACTCGTAAAGGCTCCTGATGCCGAGGAAATTTACTCAAAGCTCATGGATAAGGGCGTTGCCATAAGAATTTTTAAAGGCAGCAACGAACTTTCAAATTGCTTAAGGATAACTGTAGGTACAAGAGAAGAAAACCAGTTTGTCATAAAAAGCTTTAAAGATTGGCGGTGTTATAATGCGGCGAAGGTGTAAATCCATAGAGAGAAAAACCAAAGAAACGGATATAAGTATTGAAATTGCCGTTGAAGGAAGCGGAAATATTGAAGTAGATACAGGTATCGGTTTTTTTGACCATATGCTTATAAGCTTTTTAACTCATGGCAATTTTGACGGAAATATAAAGGTTTCAGGTGACAAGCATGTTGATTATCACCATTCAGTAGAGGATACGGGAATAGTATTGGGAATGGCCTTTGCAGGTGCGATAGAAGATAAAAATGGGATAAAAAGATTCGGGACTTACTTTGTTCCCATGGATGAAGCACTGGCAATGGCAAGTGTTGATATAAGCGGAAGGCCTTACCTGGTATTTGACTGCAATTTCCCGGCACAAAAGATAGGGGATATGGATACGGAGTTATTTATAGAATTTTTCAGAGCCTTTGCATTTAATTTTGGAATTACATTGCATATTAAGCTAATGTACGGCAGCAACAGCCACCATATAGCCGAGGCGGTATTTAAAGCAGCAGCCCGTGCCATAAGAAAAGCCCTGACTTTAGATTCTTCAATTGATGCCATACCTTCAACGAAAGGTGTATTATGAGGTGGAAAAAATGATTGCAATTATAGATTACGGAATGGGAAACCTTAAAAACATATATAAAGCCATGGAATATGTGGGAGCTAAATGCTGTATAACCTCTGATCCAAACTTTATCAGAAGCAGCGACGGAGTTATACTTCCCGGAGTAGGAGCCTTCAAAGATGCCATTGATTGCATTAAAGAAAATAAATTAGAAGAAGCAATAATCAAATCCGTTAAAGATAAAAAGCCTTTTTTAGGAATTTGCCTAGGTATGCAGCTTCTCTTTGAAAAGAGCTTTGAAAACGGTATTCACGACGGGTTAGGCATTTTAAAAGGAGAAGTTAAAATGATACCTGAAGGTGTTAAAATACCTCATATGGGATGGAACAGCCTGAAAATTAAGAAGAACCGGGACCCCATATTGCAGGGACTTGATGAAAGCAACGTTTATTTTGTACATTCCTATTATTGTGAACCTAAGGACACCATAACTTCTTCCGTTACCGATTATGGAGTTGATATCACTGCCTCTGTTTCTTCTGCCAATGTTTTTGGACTTCAGTTTCACCCTGAAAAATCAGGACAGGCAGGACTTAAAATGCTTGATAATTTCAGGAGGATGGTTAAATGATTATATATCCGGCAATAGACATAAAGGATAGAAGCTGCGTTCGTTTAAGGCAGGGAAGGGCAGAGGAAAGCACAGTCTATTTTGATAACCCCGTTAATGCGGGAATTTTATGGGCCGGCAAGGGTTCAAAAACCATACATGTGGTGGATTTGGACGGTGCCTTTAAGGGAGAATACGTAAACCTTGATATTATAAAGGAATTAAAGTATAAAACAGGACTTTTTGTTCAGATGGGCGGAGGCATAAGGGATAAGGATGCCGTAAAAACCATACTGGGCGCCGGCATTGACAGGATAATCATAGGTTCTGCCGCAATCAAGGATATCAATTTTGTAAAATGGGCAGTTGAGAATTATGATGATAAAATTGCCGTGTCTATTGACTGCATGAACAAAAGGGTTGCATATAACGGCTGGAAGGGTATATCCGATATATTTGTTCTGGATTTTGCAGACAGCCTTATAAATGCAGGGGTTAAAACCATAATTTATACAGATATAAGCAAGGATGGCATGCTGACGGGCCCTGATATGGAAGGATTGAAGGAAATAAGGGATAAAACACATATAAATATAATAGCATCAGGCGGCGTTACAACAATAGAAGATATAAAAGCTCTTAAAAATATGAGCATAGACGGTGCCATAATAGGAAGGGCATTATATGACGGCAATTTGAAAATTGAAAAGGCTTTGGAGGTGGCTACATGCTCTTAAAAAGGATTATTCCCTGCCTTGATGTAAAGGACGGCAGGGTGGTAAAGGGTATAAATTTCGTGAACCTTGTTGATGCAGGCGACCCGGTGGAAATATCCAAGGTATATGATAAGGAAGGAGCGGATGAAATAGTCTTTCTTGATATTACCGCATCCCATGAAAAGAGAAAAACTATAATTGATGTGGTTGAGCGGACTGCCGAGCAGGTATTTATACCATTGACGGTAGGCGGCGGTATAAATACAATGGAGGATATAAGAGATCTTCTTAATGCCGGGGCAGACAAGGTATCCATAAATTCCGCTGCAGTTAAAGATCCCGACTTTATAAATCGGTCGGCATTGAAATACGGAAGCCAATGTATTGTGGTAGCCATAGATGCAAAAATGAGAGAAGATAAAAGAGGATTCGATGTCTATATAAACGGCGGAAGGATTAATACGGGAATTGATGCCGCAGAATGGGCAGTCAAATCATGTGAATTAGGTGCCGGAGAACTTCTGGTAACCAGTATGGATGCGGACGGTACAAAGCAAGGCTTTGATAACCTGCTTTTAAAAGAAATAACAGACAGGGTTAATATTCCCGTCATAGCCTCAGGGGGGGCGGGAAACCTGTCACACTTTAAGGAAGTCTTTGAAAAATCCGGAGTGGATGCAGCTTTAGCTGCTTCTTTATTTCATTATAATGAAATGAAAATAACTGACCTCAAAAAATATTTAAAAGACAACAATATACCTGTCAGGATGTGATTAAATGGATATTAAATTTGATGATTCAGGGCTTATACCTGCAATAATTCAGGACTATGTAACGGGAGAAGTTTTAATGCTTGCCTATATGAATGAAGAATCATATAAAAAGACTCTTGAAACGGGACTGACTCATTTTTACAGCAGGAGCAGAAAAGAGCTGTGGAATAAAGGAGCAACATCAGGGAATTTTCAATATGTAAAAGAGATAAGCTTAGATTGTGACAGCGACAGTCTTCTTATAAAAGTAAAACAGCTTGGAGCTGCCTGTCATACGGGAGAGTTCTCCTGTTTTTTTAAAAATCAGCTTAAAAATGAGGAAGGCTTAAATTACAAAATACTTTACGATATAGATGAAATAATTAAAGACAGGAAAGCAAACCCTAAAGAAGGCTCTTATACAAATTATCTCTTTGATAAGGGAATAGATAAAATATTAAAGAAAATAGGGGAGGAATCGGCAGAAGTAATCATTGCCGCTAAAAATAAAAACCCTCATGAGACCATTTATGAAATGGCTGATTTAATCTTTCACAGCCTTGTACTTTTAAATGAAAAGGAAATACAGCTTGATGAAATATTTAAAGAACTGAAAGAAAGATACAACAAAAAAGCTGATTGATTCAGCTTTTTTGTTGTATTAAAATCTACCATATTGATGCACTAGAATATAATAACTATTTTTAGTATATTTACATATTTAAAGTTGACGAATTTACTCGGGTATGATATTATTTAATTAATTCAGAGTTAAAAGGTCGGGATTATATGGTGGTGATACAATGAAATTATCAACTAAAGGCCAATACGGTGTAAAAGCAATGTTTGATTTGGCCCTGCATTACGGTGGTGATGAACCCATATCCTTAAAGGGAATAGCTGAAAGGCAGGGAATATCGGAATATTACCTGGAGCAGCTAATGGCAGTATTAAGACGTCAAAAGCTGGTTAAAAGCGTCAGAGGTGCCCAGGGCGGATATGTATTATCAAAGGATCCTTCATTGATAACCGTTGGACAGATACTTTCAGTTTTAGAAGGTCCTGTTGAAATATCTGATTGTATTACAGATGATGAGAATATTGAATGCTCTCGAGTCCATTATTGCCCAACAAGGCTTATATGGGTAAAGATTAAAACGGCAATCAACGATGTTGTCAGCTCCATAACCCTATCAGACATGGTAAATGACTATAAAGAACTTAAAGAAATAAATAAACACTTAATCGCAAAGGAGAATTAGAGTTATGAAAAGATTAGTGTACATGGACCATGCGGCTACAACTCCTACCAGTACTGAAGTACTTAATGAAATGCTGCCTTATTTCACTGAGAAATTCGGCAATCCTTCATCAGTATACTCCATAGGAAGAGAGACAAAGTCTGCCATCGAAAAAGCCAGGGAACAGGTAGCAAAGGTACTTAACGCAGATACAAACGAAATATTTTTTACCGGCGGCGGCAGTGAGGCCGACAACTGGGCACTTAAAGGCGTTGCCATGGCTAATGCAGGCAAGGGTAAGCATATAATAACCACAAGCATTGAGCATCATGCAATTCTTCATGTGTGCGAATACCTTGAAAAGAACGGTTATAAAGTTACCTACCTTCCTGTTGACAAAGACGGACTTATAAGTATAGATGAACTAAAGAATGCAGTTACCGATGAAACAATTCTCGTTTCAGTTATGTTTGCCAACAATGAAATAGGCACAATTCAAAATATCGCAGAAATCGGAAAGCTGTGCAGGGAGAAAAAAGTGTATTTCCATACCGATGCCGTCCAGGCAGTAGGTAATGTACCTATAGATGTTAAAGAGATGAACATAGACCTTTTATCCCTTTCAGCCCATAAATTTTACGGCCCTAAAGGGGTTGGTGCTCTTTATATAAGAAAGGGAGTCAAAATACAGCAGCTTATACACGGCGGCGGCCAGGAAAAAAGCAGAAGAGCTGGAACCGAAAACGTTCCCGGAATAATAGGATTGGGTAAAGCAATAGAAATTGCATGTTTGGATATACAAGGCCATGCTGAAAGGCTTATAAAGTTAAGAAACAAACTTATAGAAGGCTTGATTGAAAAAATACCTCATACAAGGCTAAACGGTCATTTTGAAAAGAGGCTTCCGGGAAATGTAAATGTATGCTTTGAGTTTATAGAAGGAGAATCACTTCTTCTGCTGTTAGATGAAATGGGAATATGCGCATCCAGCGGTTCGGCCTGTTCATCAGGTTCATTAGATCCTTCCCATGTCCTTTTGGCAATAGGATTGTCTCATGAAATCGCTCATGGCTCCTTAAGATTATCTTTAGGAGAAGCAACAACAGACGAAGATATCGACTATATTCTTGATGTGCTGCCTAAGATAGTTGAGAGGCTCAGGAATATGTCACCATTATATGAAGAATACTTAAAAAAAGGGGGAGCAGTAAATGTATAGTGATAAAGTAATGGATCATTTCATGAATCCCAGAAATGTAGGGGAAATCGAAAATGCCGACGGAGTCGGCACTGTAGGAAACGCAAAATGCGGCGATATTATGAAGATTTACCTAAAGGTCGAGGATGACGTTATTAAAGATGCAAAGTTCAAAACCTTCGGCTGCGGAGCTGCTGTTGCTTCAAGCAGCATGGCTACTGAATTGATCATAGGAAAAACCTTGGATGATGCATGGAATATCTCAAACAAAGCTGTTATAGAAGCATTAGAAGGGCTTCCCCCCGTAAAGGTACACTGTTCTGTACTGGCTGAAGATGCCATTCATGAAGCAATAAATGATTACAGGGTTAAAAAAGGCCTTGAACCCATACACGTAGAACATAAAGATTTGCATGGATGTGAAGAAGAATAAAGAAAGGGTGTCAGTTATCTGACACCTGCTTTTTTATAAGAAGCCATTAATAATCCCAATACTGACCAGAATACGGGGGCCACGGAAACAACGCTTATATTGAAAAACGCTTGAATTAAATAAGATATAACGGCAGATAACAAACATACTAAGTAAATGTTTTTATGTCTTTTCAATGCCTTAAAAGACTTATAAATAATTAAGGCCAAAAACCACAAATATGCGAATAAAGCCGGAAAACCCATGGTTACGGCAATCTGCAGATACTCGTTATGAGCCTTATCTACATATATTAAAGGAGAGCCGAAATAATATTTCGCTTCATCTGGGGTCATGAAAAAAACCTTGTTAAAGGTGTCGGGCCCATTGCCTAAAAGGGGTTTATCAAAAATATATTCAAAGGTCCTTGTCCATATAAATATTCTTTGACTTCCCACCCGCATTATTTCATCCTTATCTACAGTTATCCTTTTATAATCATTTAAAAAAGATAAAAACCTATCTGAGATAAAACCATCATGGACGCTGTTCAATGAATATGTAATAAGGATACATGCAATTAAAAGAACAATTATCTTTTTATAATTTTTTATTATATTTTTAAAAAACAATATACAAAATAATAAAGAAGTCAAAGCTGTACTTACCCATGCACTTCTTGTCCGTGAGCAAATCAAGGCTGAGTATAAAATAAGGGTTACAAAAAACAACAGGCAAGAGGTTTTTGACTTTTTGCATGATAAAAATAAACATAAAGAAATCATAAAGGTCATGGAAAGGTGGCTGCCTAAAAAATTGGGGTTTCCGAGGGTTGCAAAGCTATGATATATCCATTCCTGCCTAAATGCGTCCCGTGGAATAAAATCCAATCCAAAATATTGAATCAATGAATAAATTCCTATTAAACATGAGGATATTAATAATGAAATAAGTATATATTTTATATTGTCTTTTTCAGAGGATGTTTTATATGAAAAATACAGTATCAGAGAGTATATTATTAAGGTTAAGGCTCCTTCATAGCGTAAATGAGCGCCTAAAAATGCCTGGGCTTTATACTTTGAGAAAATTGCAGACAAAAGAACAAAGGTCAGGTAAAAATATAAAGCTAAGAAATCCTTTGAAAAACTAAGCTTAAAGGGTTTATTAAGCAAAATAAAGCATAGTAATAAAACCGTAAGTACAGATAAAATTATAATCTTTGGAAGATAGAAATAATCATTTCCAAAAGGCCAGACAATCAATGGTATAATTGCATTTACTGCTATTACGAAAAAAAGTATAAATTTATTTGAGTTTATTTTACAAATATTCATAAAAGCCCCTTTTATTTTTATTATGATATTATTCTATAAAAGATATTATGCAGTGTCAAAATATTGTGGCAGGGTGAAAATATGAAAAAATCAAAACAGCTCACAGGTCTTAATGTAATTGTAAAAAAAGGCGGTAAAATAATAGGCAAAATTTCAAAGACCCTGTATAATCCGGGGGAAGAAAAAATACAGGGTTTTTCTATCAGCTGCGGAAAATGGGTTTCAAATGAAAAAATACTCTTAATAAATGACATAGTTAATATAGGAAAGGACACAGTCATAATCAATGAGGAAACCAACCTGAAAAACCCTCAAAAATCCAATAAGGATGAGGATGAAGCTTTGAAGAAGCTTATGGGGTTGCCGGTTATAACAAGTGAGGGGGAGGAATTGGGCTTTGTTGAAGATATTATACTGGATGAAAAAAACTTTTCCGTCGAAGGATATGTTTTAACTGACGGAATTGTTGAAGATATATTAAGGGGGAAAAGAATATTGCCCTTTAACGAAGAGATATTTTTCGGTAAAGATGTCATAATAATCAGTAGCAGGTATAAAAACATAATTTTAAAGAATGATATTTCTCTTAAGAGATATTTTGAAAGAGACGGGCGGTTTGACAGCTGATGAAATTACATATTGCAAAAGTCACAATCTATAAAACCCTGACCATCATAATTCTGATTTTCCTTTTAGGGTTTATCATTATATTTTCGAGATATATATATGATATTTTATATATTTTTATATTGAGCTTTTTTATAGCCTATTTATTAAACCCCCTCATATGTTATTTTGAACATAGGGGAATGAAAAGATCCGCAGCTATTATCATAATATATATAGCACTAGTTGCAATTTTTGTTTTCATATGCCTCTATGCTCTTCCGGAATTATTCAAAGATTTAGGCAAGCTAAGCCAGGTGGCGCCGGAATACTATGACGAATTTAATAGCTTCATAAGTGAAATACAAAACATATACTTAAAAGCCGGGCTTCCGGAGGGAATAAAAAATGTAATTGACAACAGCATAAAAAAATATCAGTTTTATTTTACCATGTACCTTGAAAACGCAACTTCATCCATAATCACCGTTGCATCTAACATATTCAAGTACTCCCTTGTACCTATTTTGATGTATTATTTTTTAAAGGACTTCAATTCCATAGCAGAAAAATCCAGACTTTTAGTGCCCCGTAAATACCGTCAGAGTACAGTACGTATATTTGAAAGCGTTGACAATATATTAGGAAGCTATGTAAGAAGCCAGATGATATTATCTTTACTGATAGCAATTATGACATCAATAGCACTGTTTTTTTTAAAAGTAGAATTTTTCCTTATCATAGGAATTCTAAACGGAGTTACAAACATTATTCCTTACTTTGGGCCTATTATCGGCACCGTCCCGGCTGTATTGTTTGCATTTTTGGATACTCCCATAAAAGCCCTTTATACCTTGATTGCAATGATTATAATACAACAGCTTGAAGCAGACATAATAGCACCAAAGATTATGGGCAATTCCGTGGGACTTCATCCTGTTACGGTAATTTTAATGCTTTTAATAGGCGGCAAGTTCTTCGGAGTTGCCGGTCTGATTTTGGCAGTACCTGCCGCTGCTGCATTAAAAACCATATACAAGGATATAATGAAGAATATGTTCTAAATTGACAAGGATAAGGTATTTATGTATAATTAATCTGAATTAGGAAAGGTAGAAGCTTAATAACTTCTTTTTTGCGAGAAGAGGCATAGGTGTAAGCCTTGGATAACCTTCCGCTCTTTAAAGAGCAGTAGGTTTTTTATTTTATATAAATAGACATAAGAATATTATAATTTTATATATGAGGAGGTTTAACCATGGAAAAAATGGGTTTGAATGAAATACGTGAAAAATATCTAAGGTTTTTCGAATCTAAAGAACATCTTATTCTTCCAAGCTTTTCACTGATACCTAAAAATGATAAAAGCCTTCTATTGATTAGCGCAGGTATGGCACCCTTAAAACCTTATTTTACAGGACAGGAGGTTCCGCCTAAAGAAAGGATAACCACCTGTCAAAAGTGCATACGTACGGGTGATATAGAGAGAGTTGGAAAGACAGCCCGTCATGCAACTTTTTTTGAAATGCTGGGTAATTTCTCCTTTGGAGATTATTTTAAGGAAGGAGCCATTTCCTGGGCATGGGAGTTTGTTACAGAGGTTTTAAAGCTTCCCCAAGATAGGCTTTGGGTAACTATATATCTTGATGATGATGAAGCCTTTGAAATTTGGAATAAAAAAGTGGGAGTTCCCGCAGAAAAAATAGTCAGAATGGGCAAGGAAGACAACTTCTGGGAAATTGGAGTAGGCCCCTGTGGACCCTGTTCTGAAATATATTTTGACCGGGGGGAAGATAAGGGCTGCGGCAAACCCGATTGTGCCATAGGCTGTGACTGTGACAGGTTTGTAGAGTTCTGGAATCTGGTTTTCACCCAATTTGACAAGGATGAAGAAGGAAATTACAGCCTTCTTGAAAAGCCTAACATAGATACGGGAATGGGCTTGGAGAGAATTGCCACAATAATGCAGGGTGTGGACACAATTTTTGACGTGGACACCATGAAAAACATAAGGGATCAAGTGTGCAAGGTGGCAAAAGTCCAGTACGGAAAAGATGCCAGCACAGACTCTTCGGTGCGTCTTATTACCGACCATATCAGGAGCGTTACATTTATGGTAAGCGACGGAATCCTGCCCTCCAACGAAGGCAGAGGATATGTGTTAAGAAGGCTCTTAAGAAGGGCTGCAAGGCACGGAAAGCTTCTTGGAGTTGATAATACATTCCTTTGGGATCTTTGTGATGTGGTTATTGACAATTCCAAGCATGCCTATATTGAGCTGGGTGAGAAAAAGGATTACATTAAAAAAGTAATCAAGCTGGAAGAAGAAAGATTTGACCAGACCATTGACCAGGGAATGATAATTTTAAATGATTACATTCAAGAACTTAAGAAAAACAGCAAGGCTGTAATGACCGGAGATAAAGCCTTTAAATTATATGACACTTATGGTTTTCCCATTGAGCTCACACTTGAAATACTTGAAGAGCAGGGCATAAGCATTGATATTGACGGATTTAACAGCGAAATGACTGTCCAGAAAGAAAGGGCACGGGCAGCCAGGGAAGAGACAAATTACATGGGTGCCGATATGGACATATTCACCACTCTTCCTGCAGAAATGGTAACTACATTCAACGGATATCACGATACCGTTTCAAAGGGAAGAATTTTAGCCCTCATCAAAGATAACGAAACCGTTGACAATGCACATGCCGGAGATGAGGTTACGGTTATTCTCGACAATACAGCATTATATCCCGAGATGGGCGGACAAATAGGAGACACAGGCTTCATTGAAGGAAGCAATTTCAGATTAATGGTTACAGGCAGTAAGAAGACCTCAAACAATAAGATAATCCATACAGGCAGGGTTCTTGAAGGAACTCTTTCAGTTGATGATGAGGCAACAGCCATAGTTGACAGCCTAAGGCGAGGAGATATTGCACGTAATCATACTGCAACTCACCTTTTACACGCAGCTTTAAAACAGGTGCTGGGAAACCACGTTGAGCAGTCGGGTTCTTTAGTCACCGATGAGCGGCTGAGGTTTGACTTTACCCACTTTGAAGCCTTATCAAAGGATGAATTAAAGAAAATAGAAGACATGGTAAACGAAAAAATATTGGAAAGCTTGGATGTTGTGACTACCGAAACTGCTATAGAGGAAGCAAGAAGGATGGGAGCTACGGCATTATTTGGTGAAAAATACGGTGCAGTTGTGAGAGTTGTAAAAGCCGGTAATTTCAGTATGGAGCTATGCGGAGGCACCCATGTTTTCAACACCTCAGCCATAGGCTTGTTTAAAATATTGTCCGAGGGCGGTGTGGCCGCAGGAATCAGAAGAATTGAAGCTGTTACAGGAAAAGGTGTGCTTAGATATATTGCAGAACTTGACGAGACTCTTCATAGCACGGCAGCGCTTTTAAAAGGCACTGTAAAAGATGTTCCAAGAAGAGTAGAAAATCTGTTGTCCGAATTAAAAGATAAGGATAAAGAGATTTCTGACATGAAATCCAAGATGTCTTTAGGTGCATTAGATGAAATCATAAGCAGTGCGAAGGAAATCAAGGGCATTAAAATAGTAGCAGACAGGATGGATACCGACATAGAAAGTTTAAGGAATTTAGGAGATAAGCTAAGGGATAAGCTTGGCAAATCCTTAATTGTACTTGCAAGCAATAAAGATGGCAAAATAAACATTCTGGCTATGGCCAGCAAGGATGCAGTAAATGCTGGCGTACATTGCGGCAATATAGTGAGGGAAGTTGCAAAAATGACAGGCGGAAGCGGCGGCGGAAAGCCGGATATTGCTCAAGCCGGCGGCAAGGATCCTGAAAAGATTAATAAAGCATTAGAATCAGTATACTCTTTAGTTTCGGATGTATTAAAGTAAAATGACTAAAAAATTGTCAGAAGCACATAATTATATATGTGCTTCTGTTAGCTTAATTTTATTAGCTTTCAAATAATCACCGAAACTTGGAATTTTAAATGTCTTTATTGTATTGAAACTTAAGCCTTTGTGTATTAATATATTTATAATAGCAGTAGAAAGTGGGTGAAGTTATGTCAGATAAATATAATCAGACCATGAGATTTGATGTTGAAAAGGACGAGGAAAATAAAGCCAGGGAAATTCTTTTAAGCGTTTATAATTCTTTGAAGCAAAAAGGCTATAATCCAATTAACCAAATGGTAGGATATATATTATCCGGGGATCCTACATACATAACAAGCTATAATAACGCCAGAAATGAAATAAGAAAAGTCGAACGGGATGAGCTTTTAGAAGAATTGCTGAAGGAATACCTGAAGGATAAGTAGGAGGCGTTACAAAATACTTGCTTAAAAAAAAGCTCAAGATAATTTTAATTTGTATTTTGTCTTTAGTCTTTTTGCCAACTCATGCAATGGCAGAAGGACGAAAAAAAATTGTTATTATTACTATTAATACTATTAATTATAATGACCTTTTAGCCGATTCTTATTTTAAAGAATTGGCAAAGAATAGTATAATAGGTCTTATGAATTCAAAATCAAGTGGAAATATGAACGAGTACAAGCCATATTTAACTTTAGGAAGCGGCCAGAAATCGGACGCTTCTTTTGATTATACGGAAAGCATTAAAATCGATGAAAATACATCTTCAAAATATGAGGAAATAACATTAAATAGAAGCAGCATGGGTAATATTGCAAATTTATCCATTAACAAGCTTAAAAAATTGAATTCCAAAACATTATATAATGCCCTACCGGGTAAATTAGGGAGTATTTTAAAATCAAAGGGATTAAAGCGCTCATTTCTGGGAGGCTTCTTTTTTAATGGAAGTTACAAATCCCCGGGTTTTTTTGTTTTAATGGATGAAGATGGCTTAATAGATAAAGGTGAGATAGATGGTATATTTACAGATAATAAAATAGACCAAAAAAAATTATTTCAGGAATTTATAAATTACAAGGCTTCCTCAGATATTGTTCTAATAGAGCTTGGAGATATTGAAAGGCTGTATTTAAACAGGAGCCTTTATTCTGAAGCTGCTTATAATCAAAACAAAAATGAAATTTTAAGCAACTATGCATTAATTGTTCAGGATATTATAAACAACATGAATTTTGATAATGAAAAGCTTTTTATTTTAACGCCTTATTCTGCTGACATAAATAGAAATTCAGAGCTTCTAAGTCCATTTTTGATATATGACGGAGCCAGGGAAAGAGGAATTGCCACATCAAAATCAACAAGAAGGGAAGGCATAGTAACTGCCCTTGATTTTGCGCCTTCAGTATTAAAATATTTCAACATAAGTACCGAGAGTTTTTTAGGATATCCTATTGAAAGCATAGCAAAGTCCGATAATACAATTTTTTTGCAAAGCCTTGAAAAGAAGGTTTATTCAACATCCACCTATAGGTCTCCAATAATTAAAACCTATGCTGCCGCCATCATGATAACCCTTGTTTTATATTTATTAAAAAACCTTTTTAATATTGAATTGAGCTTATCAATATTAAATTTTATGATCAAATCCATTCTTTTGATTCCCTTTGCCTTTGTTATGGAAGGTATGATTGTTTTTGAAAACATCGCCATTAAGGGCTTGTTTATTATAAGCTTAAGCGTTGTTTTAGCAATAATCATTGACAGAATTGCAGAAAAAACAATCAACAGGGTAAAGCTTATTGCATTTATAAACAGCCTATGTTTAATAATTGATTTACTCACAGGTCAGAACTTATTAAAATACAGTATTTTCAGCTATGACCCATGTATAGGTGCAAGATATTACGGCTTGGGTAACGAATTTCTTGGAGTTATTGCAGGGTGTACCCTCGTTTTATTTGGTTTATCAATAGAAAGAGGCAAAAAATTATTCAGGTTATATATTCCATATTTAATTTTCGTAACCCTGATAACCGGCTTACCCAATACAGGCAGCAATGTGGGAGGTTTTCTAACTTTATTTATAAGCTTTACAATATATGTACTTTTAGAAAAAAATATAAGTTTTTTATCCTCACTTAAAATACTCTCATGCTCAATGCTGATTTCCTCAATTATTTTCATTTTTGCTAATTTGATTGCAGAGGATAAGGCTCATTTAGGCAAGATGTTTGATATGATTAATGCTGACGGAATTATTTATTTTTCAAACATTGTTTTAAGGAAAATCAATATGTCCTTAAAGCTTATAAAATACACCATATGGACAAAGGTTTTGGTGCTTTTGATAATTTCAGCTATAATATTGATAAAAAAACCCAATAAGGCTATGAAGGATCTATTTATTACAGCTCCATATACCAGAAATTTGATACTTGCCAGTTCAATATCAGGCTGCGTTGCCATTTTATTAAACGATTCCGGAATAGTTACCGCAGCTGTCATTATGTTATATACTGTATTTAGCATGATGCTTACTTTACAAACAAAAATTTAGAGGTGGAGTTATGGAATATAAAAGACTGGGCTCAACAAACCTTGAAGTTTCAAGGTTGTGCTTTGGTACTTTGACCATTGGACCCATGCAGGCTAAAAAATCCATCGAGGATGGCGCAAATATAATTGTAAAGGCTATAGAGCAGGGAATAAATTTTTTTGACACGGCAAAATTATACAATACCTATGGTTATTTAAGAAGGGCAATGGAGATAATGGGAAAAAATGATATAATCATTTCTTCCCGGTCTTATGATTATACCTATGATGGCATGAAGGAGAGCATAAATGAAGCTTTAACCGAACTTAATTTACCTTACATAGATATTTTCGGCCTTCATGAGCAGGAGAGCATATATACACTGCGCGGCCACAGCGATGCCCTTAAATGCTTAATCGATGCTAAAAACAGCGGTTTAATAAAAGCCATAAGCCTGTCAACCCATAATGTAAGCGGTGTGAAAGCCGCCTGTGATTGTCCCCAAATAGACATAATACACCCAATACTTAATTATAAGGGTATTGGTATAGTGGACGGCGGAGTAAAAGATATGCTTAATGCAATAAAAACTGCAAAATCAAAAGGCAAAGGTATATACAGCATGAAGCCCATCGCCGGAGGAAACTTAATAGGACATGTAAAGGAATGCTTCGATTTTGTACTCAATAATGAGGATATAGATTCCACAGCTGTCGGCATGCAATCGGTAAATGAGGTAACTGCAAACGTTTTAATGTTTGAAAGGAAAGAAGTTCCTGATTATATTGCAAATGATTTAAGGGAAACAAAGCGGCGTTTATTGATAGATTCCTGGTGCGAAGGCTGCGGGGCCTGTGCAAAGCGCTGTTCTTCAAAAGCGCTTTGCATTAAAGACGGCAAATCCCAAGTTAACATGGAATTATGCCGCCTCTGCGGATACTGTTCAACGGTCTGCCCCCAGTTTTGCATAAAAATTATTTAGTCCACATCAAATTCAAAAAAGCGACAAGCGGAGCGCGGCCGTTAAAATCAGGAAGACTTTCCGGCCGTAGAGCTCTTTAAAATTAGTTGCTGATAGAAATAGAAAAGTAGGTGATATTTATGAGGATAATGGGATTGGATATAGGAGATAAAAGAATAGGAGTGGCCATAAGCGACCCCTTAGGCTGGACAGCCCAGGGGATAAAGACAATAATAAGAGAAAGCCACAATAATAAAGATGTCGATGAAATAAAAAAACTAATAATAGATTATCAAGTGGATAAAATAGTAATAGGGCTACCTAAAAATATGAATAATACATTAGGACCCCAAAGCGAGAAAGTAATGGAATACGGCAAAATATTGGAAGAAGTGACAGGCAAGGAGATAGTTTATATTGACGAGAGGATGACTACCATGTCTGCTCATAGAACTCTAATTGAAGCGGATGTCTCCAGGAAGAAAAGGAAGGGAGTTGTTGACAAAATTGCAGCTGTTTACATATTGCAGTTATATTTAGACAGCGGTGGAAAATAATATTTGACACATTATTTAGGGTACTATAAAATAGCATTATATTAGTGAATTGAGGTGTATCGAATGGAAAACGAAGCCGAAAACATCATAACTCTTCTCGATGATGAAGGAAATGAAGTAGAGTGTGAAGTTATAGACATGTTTGAATTTGAAGAAAAAGAATATATAGTACTGCTTCCGGCAGACGAAGAGGATCCATATATACTTAGAGTTGATAAAGACGAGGATGGCAGCGAAATTTTTGCTGTTATTGAAGATGATGAGGAATTCGAGAAAGTAGCTGATGCTTACGACGAACTTCTTGAAGAAGATGAGAATTAGGTATGCCCTTCATGCATACCTTTTTAATTTGGAAGAAATTTAGAGATAATAAACTTATGTTGACATTTATTTCTAATAATTATAAACTTTAATTGATTGCAATTAAATTGATTTAGAAGGTGTACTCATGAATTCACCCAAAAATTCGGATATAGATGCTTTTAAACAGCACTTGAAGGACAGAGGATATAAGCTTACACCCCAAAGGAGAGCTGTACTGGATAAAATCATTGAAAACGAAGGCAAACATTTAACAACAGAAGAAATTTATGACCTTGTAAAAAGCGATTGTCCTGAAATCGGTCTTGCCACTGTTTATCGGACATTACAGCTTTTGGAGGAAATGAATCTAATATTTAAACTTAATCTGAATGACGGCATCAACAGATATGAGCTTGTTCACGATGAGGAAGATCACTATCATCATCATCTAATATGCGTAAAATGCGGCAAGGTCATCGAAGTGGAGGGCGACCTTCTTGAGGCACTTGAAAAAGAAGTTGAAAAACAGTACAAATTCAATATCACAAATCATCTGCTTAAATTTTTCGGTACCTGCGTTGAATGTGATAAAGAGCTGTAATCAGGCATTGAGTGTCAGGTTATAGCTCTTAAAAATGTGGCAATATTATTAAAGTAATGTGGAAGAATATGATATAGAGCAGCGTAATCTGGTCGTACTTGATAAGGATGTATGAATAAAGTATAATATGAATACTGAGTGTGAGCGGTATTTTTATAATAAAACCGGTTAATAAGGAGGGATATTTTTATTGGGAAAAAAAGAAAAACTGAAGATAATACCTTTAGGAGGACTAGGAGAAATCGGTAAGAATATGACTGTAATAGAATATAAAAATGATATTATAGTCATAGATTGCGGTCTGATGTTCCCTGAAGAAGAAATGCTCGGAATTGATATTGTTATCCCGGATATAACATATTTGTTGAAGAACAAGGATAAATTCCATGCAATTGTGCTTACCCACGGCCACGAGGATCACATAGGAGCGCTTCCATATATTTTAAAGCAGATAAACGTTCCTGTATACGGAACCAGACTGACCTTAGGTTTGGTAGAGAATAAACTGAAGGAACACGGGCTTTTAAAAGATGTGGATCTTAAGTGTATAAAGGCCAAGGATGTAATTAGGAACGGTGAAATGAGCGTGGAATTTATTAAGACCAGCCATAGTATCGCAGACTCCGTAGCTCTTGCGATACACACACCAGCCGGGACCGTAGTTCATACCGGAGATTTTAAAGTAGACTTTACTCCTATAGACGGCGATGTAATAGATCTTGCACGGTTCGCCGAGTTAGGAAAAGAAGGGGTGCTACTTATGATGGCAGACAGCACCAACGTTGAAAGGCCGGGGTATACTATGTCTGAAAGGACTGTAGGACAGACATTTCAGAACATTTTCAAGCAAGCCAAAGGAAGAATCATTGTGGCTACATTTGCGTCCAATATACACAGGGTACAGCAAATAATCAATGAGGCTGATGACTACGGTAAAAAAGTGGCTATATCAGGAAGAAGCATGGTTAATGTGGTGGATGTGGCTTATGAGCTTGGCTACTTAAACATTCCCGAGGGAGTGCTTATCGATATTGATGATATCGATAAATATTCAAACAGCGAGATAGTCATAATAACTACCGGCAGTCAGGGTGAAGCCATGTCTGCTTTAGTCAGAATGTCCACTTCAGAGCATAAAAAGGTAAATATAATTCCCGGGGATATGGTTGTTATTTCTGCTTCTCCTATCCCGGGAAACGAAAAACTTGTATCCAGGGTTATCAATCAATTGTTTAAAAAAGGTGCAGATGTTATATACGAAGATCTGGCAGATGTTCATGTTTCCGGTCATGCCTGCCAGGAAGAGTTAAAATTAATTCACACATTGGTAAAACCAGAATTTTTTCTTCCGGTACACGGGGAGTTCAGACATCTTAAACAGCACGGTCAACTTGCTCAAAAACTGGGCATGAATGAAGAAAATATTTTCCTTATGGAAAACGGTGCAGTACTTGAATTAAGCCATAAAAACGCAAAGATTACCGGCAGTGTTACTGCAGGGCAGGTGCTGGTTGACGGTCTGGGAGTAGGAGACGTGGGAAATATTGTTTTAAGAGACAGAAAACACCTATCTCAGGACGGAATATTGACTGTGGTAGTCACTATTTCAAAGGAAACTGGAGGCGTTATTGCAGGCCCTGATATAATTTCAAGAGGCTTTGTATACGTAAGAGAATCTGAAGACCTTATGGAGCAAGCAAAGGAAATTGTAAAAGAAGCCTTAGTAAAATGCGAAGAAAGACAGGTGACGGATTGGGCTACAATCAAAAATAACATAAAGGATTCATTAAGAAGCTATCTTTATGAAAAAACCAAGAGAAAGCCTATGATATTGCCTATAATAATGGAGATATAAAATAGAAGGTATTGAATTTATGAAATAAAAAATTAAAATGCCCAAATAGGCATTTTAATTTTTTATTATGTGTGCTAAGCTAAGGCGCAATCTAAATATTGACACATGTAACGGCTTTTATTAAAATTAGATGTTGTAAATATGGATGCTGATGTATCCTTATTTTTTTACTATAAATACTAAATAATATATATATCATTAATTTTAAAGGAGAAATCGGCATAATGTTTGTAAGAGAAGATATAAGAAACATTGCAATAATAGCCCATGTTGACCATGGAAAGACTACTCTGGTGGACGGAATGTTAAGGCAAAGCGGTATTTTCAGGACCAATGAAAATATAGTTGAAAGGGTTATGGATTCAAATGATTTGGAAAGAGAGCGCGGCATCACCATTTTATCTAAAAATACCGCCGTTAATTATAACGGAGTGAAGATAAATATAGTAGATACTCCCGGCCATGCTGACTTTGGGGGAGAGGTAGAGAGGGTACTTAAAATGGTAGACAGCGTACTTTTAGTCGTTGATGCCTTTGAAGGCCCAATGCCTCAGACTAAATTCGTCTTAAAAAAAGCCCTGGAATTGAATTTAAAGCCCATAGTTGTAGTAAATAAAATTGACAGACAGGACCAAAGGGCTCATGAAGTAATAGATGAAGTCTTCGAGCTCTTTATGGAGTTGGGTGCTGACGACGAACAGCTGGATTTTCCCATTGTATATGTATCCGCCAGGGAAGGTATAGCAAAATTAAATCTTGAGGATGAGGCTTTGGATCTTAAGCCTTTGTTTGATACCATAATAAAAAAGGTTGCGCCTCCATATGGCGAGGTTGACGGACCCTTTCAGATGCTTGTTACATCAATTGACTCAAATGAATATGTAGGCAGGATAGCCATAGGAAAAATTGTCAGAGGAAGGGTAAAAGAAGGAATGCAGGCTGCCCTAATCAGTAAGGATGGCAATATATCCAACGTTAAAATAAGCAACCTTTATGTTTTTTCAGGACTTAAAAGGACGAATGTGGATGAAGCTTACCTTGGTGATATCATCGCAGTATCGGGAATTGAAGATATTAACATAGGCGAGACTTTATCAGATGCTCAAAATCCTGAAGCGCTGCCTTTTGTGGATATTGATGAGCCTACCATCTCCATGACCTTCAGCGTAAACAACAGCCCCTTTGCAGGGCGTGAAGGGCAGTATGTAACTTCGAGGCATTTAAGAGACAGGCTTTTTAAAGAGCTGGAGACCAACGTCAGTATGAGGCTGGAAGAGACTGATTCTCCCGATTCCTATAAAGTATCGGGAAGAGGTGAGCTTCATCTATCCATATTAATAGAAACCATGAGAAGGGAAGGCTATGAATTCCAGGTATCAAAACCTATGGTTATATATAAGACCATAAATGGGAAAACCTATGAACCCTTTGAAATTTTAACCATTGATGTTCCTGAGGAATATATGGGTGTTGTCATGGAGAAATTGGGCATGAGAAAAGCCGAGATGATTAACATGACTGCAGCTGTTAACGGTTATGTAAGGCTGGAATTTAAAATCCCTTCCCGGGGACTTATAGGCTTTAGAAATGAATTTTTAACGGATACCAAGGGAAACGGTATAATGAATCATATATTTTCAAGCTATGAAGAATATAAAGGTGAAATACAGCAAAGGTTAAGAGGCTCCCTCATCGCTTTTGAAACAGGAGAAAGCGTGACTTATGGTCTTTATAATGCCCAGGGAAGAGGCATTTTGTTTATAGGTCCCGGAGTGCCTGTTTATGAAGGAATGATAATAGGAGAAAACGCCAGAATGGACGACATGGAGGTTAATGTATGCAAGAAAAAGCATGTTTCAAATATGAGGGCTTCAGGCTCTGATGAAACATTAAAGCTTACTCCTCCGAGGATAATGTCCTTAGAACAGGCTCTTGAATTTATAGCTTCAGATGAGCTTGTTGAGGTTACCCCAAAAAGCATAAGACTGAGAAAAAGAATATTGGACGGAAGCCAGAGAGCAAAGGAAGCAAAAAGAAAAATGTCCAATGAATAAATTGTTCATTTTTACTTAATCCGACACTTGTTGTAAATGACAGCCTTAAGTTATATAATTATACTATTGAATATACAAGAGAAAGCAGGTGGTTTCATGCCTAAAGGAAGTAAAAAATCCGCCGGAAAAGCAAAGGTAGGTATCATAGTATTTCTCATTATAATTGCTTTGATCTCAGCTTCAGCTTATGCAGCTGTTAATTATTATAATAAATCCATATATGAACCCGCAGGTGCTTCAGATGCTCCGATGCTGGAGGTTACCATAGAAAGCGGTTCAACATCCCAAGATATAATAAAAACTTTATTTAATGAAGGACTCATAAAAGATAAAAACTCCCTTAATATATTTATAAGGCTCAATAAATTATCTGGAAAGCTTATGGCAGGCAAGTATCAGTTAAGCAAGAGCATGAACGCTGCTGCAATAGTAGACAAGATTGCAAAGGGTGATGTAATAAGAGATACGGTAAAGGTAACCATACCTGAAGGATATGAAATTAAGGATATTGCATCAGTATTTGAAAAGGCAGGCCTTGTTGATAAGGAAACCTTTATGAATGCGGCTCAAACGGTGAATTTCGATTATGACTTTTTAAAGGACATCCCTGAAAGAGATATAAAGCTGGAAGGCTATTTATTTCCCGACACTTACGAATTTTCCAAAAATGTAACAGCCGAACAGATTATAAACAGGATGCTTTCAAGGTTTGATGAGATATACGATGAGGATATGAGAAAAAAGACTGAGGAATTAAACCTTACAATAGATAAAGTAGTGAATATGGCTTCCATTGTTGAAAGAGAAGCAAAGGTTGCAGAAGAGCGGCCCATAGTTGCGGCAGTATTTTATAATAGGATAAAAATCAATCAAAAACTGGAGTCCTGTGCTACTGTTCAGTATGCCCTGGGAGAAAGAAAAGAAAATCTTTTATATAAAGACCTGGAAATTGATTCTCCCTATAACACATACAAGCACAGCGGACTTCCCGTAGGCCCCATTGCCAATCCGGGGAAAGCTTCATTAATAGCAGCTTTAAATCCGGAAGATGTTGATTATTTGTATTTTGTAGTAAAGGACCAAAATGCCGGAACTCATGCTTTTTCAAAAACTTACTCGGAATTTTTAAGAAATAAAGATAATTATTACAAGAATGTAAATCAATAATAATGGGAAAATTATACATGGTTATGTCCATGTATAATTTTTTGAAACCCGGAGGTAAAATTGAGTAAAATTGTTTATGATTACATAGAAGAATATATAAGAAACCTTATACCAAAGGAAGATGACTTGCTTAAGGAATTGGAGGAATATGCTCTTCTTAATAATGTTCCTATTATTCATCCGGAAGTTGCACAATTGCTTTCATTTTTAATTAAGGTAAATAAGCCCCTAAAAATACTGGAGATAGGCACTGCAATCGGCTATTCGGCAATTGTTATGAAGAAAGCTGCTTTGTCTGGCAGAATTATCACCATAGACAGAGATTCAGATATGATAAAGCTTGCAGAGGAAAATATAAAAAAGGCTGGATTTCAAGATTCAATTGAAATAATAGAAGGCGATGCCCTTGATATACTCACAAATATGGACAAAGACTTTGATTTTATTTTTATAGATGCAGCCAAGGGTCAGTATATGGAATTTTTCCCTCACTGTCACAGAATGCTTAATAATGAAGGAATAATATTTGCAGACAATGTTCTTTTCCGTGGCATGGTGGCCACCAATGAGCTTCTCATAAGAAGAAAGATAACAATTGTAAAGAGGATGCGAAAATATCTTAAATTCATAACAGAAAATCATGATTATGAAACATCCATACTGCCCTTAGGCGACGGTGTTGCAATAAGTTTAAAAAGCGGAGGTTTGGCAAATGAATAAAATTGAACTTCTGGCTCCTGCAGGAAATATGGAAAAATTAAAGGTAGCTTTTAATTATGGGGCGGATGCCGTTTATATCGGAGGCCCATCCTATGGCTTGAGAGCATTTGCAGGAAATTTTTCAAATGATGAATTAAAAGAAGCGGTTTTATATGCTCATAAATTAAATAAAAAAATTTATGTGACGGTAAATATTTTCCCTCATAACGAGGATTTAAAGGGAATGGATGAATATTTAAAATACCTTTATGACCTTGGGACAGACGCCATAATCATATCCGACCCCGGCGTCTTTTCAATAGCCAAGGAGGCAGCACCTAAAATGGAGATACATCTTAGCACCCAGGCTAATAATGTTAATTATCGTTCGGCAATATTCTGGCATGGCTTAGGAGTAAAAAGAATAGTGTTAGCAAGGGAATTAAGCCTTGAGGAAATAAAGGAAGTAAGGGATAAGACACCATCAACACTGGATTTGGAAGCCTTTGTCCATGGGGCCATGTGCATATCCTATTCAGGACGGTGTCTTCTTAGCAATTACATGACGGGAAGAGATTCAAACAGGGGGGAATGCGCCCATCCCTGCAGGTATAAATATTACCTTATGGAAGAAAAAAGGCCGGGCAACTATATGCCTGTTGAAGAAGATGAAAGAGGCACATATATAATGAATTCCAAAGACCTTTGCATGATAGAATATCTGCCTGACATAATAAATGCCGGTATAACAAGCTTGAAAATAGAAGGAAGGATGAAGAGCTCCTTTTATGTTGCAACTGTAGTTAAAGCCTACAGAAAAGCCCTGGATGAATTTTTAAATAAGGGCAGTGACTATAAATTCAATCCTGAATGGCTCAAGGATTTGACAAAGGCCAGCCACAGGGAATTTTCCTCCGGATTTTATCACAACGATCCGGGACAAATATATGAAAACAGCTCTTATATAAGAGATTATGATATTGTAGGCTTAGTTCTTGATTATGATAAAAACAGCAAAACTGCATATATTGAGCAAAGAAACAGGGTATATAAAGGCGAAAGGGTGGAGGTTTTCGGTCCAAATTTCGATACCTTTGAATTAGAGCTTGATTGTTTAAGAAATGCTGATGGTGAAAGTATTGATGTAGCACCTCACCCTCAGATGAAATATTCCATAAAATGTGACAGGGAATTAAAACCTTTTGATATGCTTATAAAGCAAAAACCGGAATAAATTTAAAAAATTCATAAAATAATTTACCGGCATTAAAATAGTACATGCACACCCTAAATCCATGCTGCATATAATTAAGAATAACCGGCTTATGGGGGTGCATCAGATGATGTTAGAACTTTTTGCCTCTGTATTATCCTTTCTGGATAATATATTCTTCATGGTATCCTACGTTACAAACAACAATTCATTTCCCAAACCTCTCTCTGAAGAAGAGGAGCGATTTTTCATAGAGAAGTTTCAAAGTGGAGATGAAGAGGCTAGAAATATACTGGTCGAAAGAAACTTGAGGCTGGTAGCTCATATTGTTAAAAAATACAATTATACCGGCAAGGAAGTTGACGACCTTATTTCTGTAGGTACTATAGGGCTTATTAAAGCAATAACAACATTTGATAATGACAAAGGAACAAGACTGGCGACTTACGCAGCCAGGTGCATTGAAAATGAAATATTAATGATTATTCGTTCTACTAAAAAGAGCAAGTCCGAAGTATTTTTACAGGATCCTATAGGAGTAGACAAGGAAGGCAACGAAATATCCTTAATGGATGTCCTAGGCTCAGACAGTGATACCGTAGTTGATGAAGTGGAAAGCAAAATTCAGACTAAAAAATTATATAAAAAAATGGCATCCACCTTAAAAGGAAGGGAAAAGATGGTGCTAGAGTTAAGGTACGGATTGATAAGCGGAAAGAGCAAGACTCAAAGAGAAATAGCCCAGCTCTTAGGTATATCCAGATCCTATGTATCAAGAATCGAAAAAAGAGCATTAAAGAAGCTTGGCAAGGAGCTTAACCCTGAAAGCTGCAGGTAACTGCAGCTTATCTTTATGTAATGGTGTAAATACTATGAATGTTTACTATTTGTAAAAAATGTAATATTATATATGTATAATTGCCGTCAGAGGTGAAATATGGGAAAAAGTCTTTATCCTGATATCCATATCCCTTCAATTTATGATATTGACCTTTCATATTTAAAGAGCAAAGGCATTACAAACATGATAATAGACATAGACAACACCTTATCAAAATGGGGCAGCAAAATGCCTGATGAAAAGGTGTGTTCATGGATAAAGGGATCAAAAGCTTCAGGATTTAAAATTTGCATTCTGTCCAACAGCTCCAATAAAAGGATTTCCCTTTATTGTTCAGAGCTTAATGTTTTATTCTGCAAAAATGTAAGAAAGCCTTTAAAATCTTCATTTATAAATGCCATGAATCTGCTGGAATCCCAATTTTATAACACCTGTGTTGTCGGTGACCAGATTTTCACCGATATATTGGGGGGTAATAAATGCAGTCTTTTCACCATACTGGTAAACCCCATAGACAGAAATGAATTTATATTAACCCGAATTATTCGAATAATAGAAGCAAAGTTTCTAAAAAGATATTATATGAAGAGGTAGAAATATGAATGATAAAACAAGCATTTTCGGCTTATTAGGTTATCCCTTGGGGCACAGCCTTTCACCAAAGATACATAACGGTATTTATTCCCTTTATGATATAAATGCCATGTATAAACTTTTTCCTGTCCAGGAAGACATGCTTAATGATGCAGTTAAAGCGATAAAGGTTTTAAACATTTCAGGCTCAAATGTAACAATTCCCTACAAGCAAAAAATAATGCAATACTTGGATTTTATAAGTGATGAAGCTTTAAGTATCGGAGCGGTAAACACAGTTAAAAATGAGAATGGCATATTAAAAGGCTACAATACGGATTATTCGGGATTTAAAAAATCCCTGGATTACAATAGAGTGGATATAAACGAAAAAGATGTTTTTGTTCTAGGAGCCGGGGGGGCCGCCCGTTCCATTGTTCAATGCCTCTTAAACAACAAAGCCCAAATACATATTTTCGGAAGAACCGCTGACCGGGCATCTGTATTTATTGGTTCGTTAAAAGATACTCCATCAGAAATCTTACCCTGCGGCTTTGATGAGTTAAATGAAAAAATTAAATTCATGAACCCCCATATGATCGTAAACTGTACTCCTCTGGGTATGAAGGGCTTTGAAGGCAGCATACCTATAACTTCAAAAGATATCAAAGGGAATGTCAACGTTTTATACGATTTGATTTATAACCCAATTATGACGGATTTTCTGAAAATGGGTGAAGAGAGTGGCTGTAAAATCATAGGCGGTATGGATATGCTTCTCTTGCAGGCACTCGATGCAATTGAAATTTGGACCGGAAAAAGCTTTGATTTTTATTCCATTAAGGAATTTGCAGAACAGGAAGGAATAATTACCAACTTATAGGGTATATACTTAAGATAATGATTTCAACGCATAGCCATTTGAAATCATTTGACATAAAATTTGCAGAGCAAATTTCATGATATAATGAAACTATATATCTGAAGGGGATAAATTTGGTAAAAAAATTATCAAAACAAAATCTGGAGAATATATTTGAGGGATGGGGCATTACCAGAAATGATTTAAACAGAGCATCGGATATCCAAAGAAGAACAGGCAAAAATCTTTTGGATATTCTTGTTGAAGAGGGTATACTTTCCGAAAAAGAACTCATGTCTAAGCTTGAAAGGTATCTTGGAGTGAAGTGTGTGGACCTTGATGAATTTTCAATCCGCGAAGACGCCGTACTTTCCGTGTCCGAAGCCTTAGCAAGCAAATATAATCTCATACCCATTGATATGACAGAGGAAAAAATAATTGTGGCAATGTCCAACCCCTTTGATTTTTTTGCCCTGGATGATGTTAAATTTTCAACAGGCTTAGATTCACAGCCTGTTATATCCTCAAAAAAAGCTATAAAAAAAGCTATAGATAAACATTATATTAGGCAAAACACTAAAAAAGCCGCTGAAGATTTGAAAAAAGAATACATCACAAAGGATGAGCAGGAGCTAAAGGATACATCAATTGAAATAACCGATTATGCTCCGGCAGTCAGATATGTGAATAATATAATAAATCAGGCTGTAAGAATAAGAGCCAGCGATATACATATTGAACCCGGCGAAAAGTATTTTAAAATTCGTTTCAGGATAGATGGAAGCTTACGTGATATAAATAAAGATTCAATGGATACTTATGCGGCAATAATTACCAGAATCAAGATAATCTCTGAACTAAACATCGCAGAGCACAGGCTTCCCCAGGACGGGAGAGTTATACATACAATCGATGATAAAGAAATCGATATGAGGGTATCTGTACTTCCAACCATCTTCGGAGAAAAAATCGTAATAAGAATATTGAGCAGAAATTATCTTGCCTTAAATATAAATGATCTTGGAATATCAAGTGAAGATCTCTTTAAAATCCAAAATATGATAAAAGCACCTCATGGCATAATTTTAATTACAGGGCCGACAGGAAGCGGAAAAAGCACAACTTTATATACCCTTCTGAATTTATTGAATACACCGGATAAGAATATCATAACCATAGAAGATCCTGTAGAATACATGATAGAGGATGCAAGCCAGGTTCACGTAAATAATAAGTCCGGTCTTACCTTCGCTGCCGGATTAAGGGCAATATTAAGACAGGATCCTGATATTTTGATGATCGGTGAAATAAGAGATGATGAAACGGCAGAGATAGCAATACGTGCAGCTATAACAGGGCATCTTGTTTTATCCACTCTGCACACCAATGATGCTGCAAGTTCTGTAACCAGGCTTGTTGATATGGGAATTAAACCTTATTTAATATCATCCTCCCTGATTGGCACCATAGCACAAAGACTGGTGAGAAAAATTTGCCCTAATTGCAGATATGAATATTTTGCTGATTTAAATGAAAAAAGTATACTTGGGCTTGATTTTAAGAAACCTTATCCGATATATAAAGGTAGAGGATGTAATTTATGCAATCATACTGGTTATTACTTGAGGACCGGAATATACGAGATTATGGAGTTTAAAAAAATTCACAGAGAAGCTTTATCAAAAGATGCGGAGACTGAAGAATTGAGGGAGATCAGTATACAAAATGGTATGAAAACCTTGAGGCAAAATTGCACCGACCTTGTATTAAAGGGTACCACAACTATAGATGAATTGGTTAGAACAACATTTATGAAAGAGTAAGGAGATGTACAATGAAACTTAATGACCTTTTGATTGAAACCATGGACAGGAATGCATCTGATTTGCACATAACTGTAGGTATACCTCCGGCATTAAGAATTAACGGAAAACTTATACCCGTAGGCAATGAAAAGTTAACCCCCAAGGATATAGAGGGATTTACAAAAGACCTTTTTACTGATGAACAGTATGAAAAATATATGGAATTAGGTGAGATAGACCTTTCATATTCCGTTGCCGGCGTGGGACGTTTCAGAGTCAATGTTTACAGGCAGAGAGGCTCGGATGCCATGGCATTACGTGCTGTAGGCCTTAAAATTCCCACTCTGGATGGCTTGGATCATCCCCCCGTATTAGCCGAGCTGTCAAGAAGAAACAGAGGCCTTATATTGGTAACCGGGCCAACAGGGAGCGGTAAATCCACAACTTTGGCTGCTATGATAAATCAGATTAACAGCGAAAGAAATTGCCATATACTGACGCTGGAGGATCCAATCGAATTTTTGCATAAGCATGGTAAAAGCATAGTCAACCAAAGAGAAATAGGGCATGACAGCAAATCCTATGCCAATGCCCTTCGTGCAGCCCTCCGTGAAGATCCGGATGTAATTCTTGTAGGGGAGATGCGGGACTTAGAGACTATTTCAATAGCCATAACGGCTGCTGAAACAGGGCACTTGGTATTGTCCACGCTTCATACGATAGGCGCTTCCAAAACTATTGACAGGATACTTGATGTCTTTCCGCCTCACCAGCAACAGCAGGTAAAAGTACAATTAGCTGCAGTATTAGAAGGAATAGTATCCCAGCAATTAATTGAAAAGGCAGACGGGAACGGAAGGGTAGCAGCCTTGGAAATATTGGTTGTTACGCAGGCTATAAGAAACTTAATCAGAGAGGGAAAAACCCATCAGATAGATTCATCCGTACAGACAGGAGCAAAATACGGAATGAAATCCATGGATATGTCTTTAATTGAATTGTATAGAAAAGGCCTTATAAGTAAAGAATCCTTGATGACATATTGTATAGACAGAGAAATCGTTTCAAGGATGATAAATATATAAAGAGGAATTTATATGCCTGAATTTATATACAAAGCAAAAAGCCGCCATGGAAAAGTTCTCAAGGGGACCATGGATTTAGCCGATAGGGCTTTGGTAATCAAATCTCTTAAGGAAAAAGGCTATTTCCCCTTTGAAATCGCAGAGGCTTATCCTAAAAGATATATAAACCATCATTTGCTTAATAGGGTAAGCCTTAAAGATATTTCCGTGTTTTGCAGGCAGTTTTCTGCCATCGCTGCTTCAGGCATAACCATAGTTAAAGGCCTTGATATTTTAAGGCAGCAAATAGACAATAAAGTTTTTAGGCAAGTTTTGACAAAGGTTTACGAAGAGGTTCAAAAGGGTAAAGCACTGTCACAATCAATGGGGCAGTTTAAAGTGTTTCCGGATTTATTAGTAAATGTCATTGAAGCAGGAGAAGTTTCCGGCAGATTGGATGAAGCATTTAAAAGAATGGCTATTTATTATGATAAGGAAAATGCCCTTAAAAACAAAATTATATCAGCTCTTGTATACCCTATGGTTGTCATGTGCGCAGCAATTGCCGTAATTGTATTTTTAAACTTCGGCGTGCTTCCGATGTTTGCCGAGACGTTTAAAAGCTTTAATGCAGAGCTTCCTCTGCCGACAAAAATCATTATAGGTTTAAACCATCAGCTTAAGAATTACTGGTATTTTTTTCTATCTGCTTCTTTCTTGGCTATATACTTATCAATTAAGTATATAAAGACTCCGAAGGGACGATATAAATATCATCATTTTCTCCTTAAGCTGCCTTTGATTGGTGACATAAACAAGGAAAGGGTAGCCTCAAGATTTTCCAAAACTTTGTCTATGCTTTTAGAGAGCGGCATCCCCCTTTTGAAGGCAATGGATGCAGTTGAAAAAACTATTTCCAATGCCGTTGTTGAAGAAGGCATATTAAAATGCAAGGATGAATTAAAGAATGGAGCCGGCCTTCTAGATACTATATCCTCCATAAAAGTCTTTCCATCCATGCTGCTTGAAATGGTAAGAATAGGAGAAGAAACAGGAACATTGGACATGATGCTTTCAAAGGCATCGGATTTTTATGATGATGAAGCAGATGAAATGATATCAAGACTTTCAACATTGGTTGAACCCATAATAATAGTATTCCTTTCGGTGATTGTAGGTTTCATAATAGTATCCATTCTTCTTCCCATGATGGATATGTATAAATATATGGGGTAGAAGAAAATGATGAAATTTAATATATACAGAAAACTTAAGGCATATACTATACTGGAAATCGCCCTTTGTCTCTCAATGATAGCATTGTTTGCTCTCATGATTTATCCTAAAATGTCTGCCAATAAAGAAGAGGCATTATTAAAATCTGACGAGCTGACAGGACTCTTAATTGCTCATGCCGTAAGCGATGCCATTGATGATAAAAGAATCATCAATAAATCTTCGAGCACTCAACCTTCGGCAATCAACATGAATTCAATAAAAGAGTATTTGAATTTTACACCTGAGGTTAAAAGCATAAATGTTCCGGATGCGGATTTTAAAATATATATAGATATGTCTGGAAACATAATAGTAAAAATATATAATCCTATAAAAGATACAGAAATGCAGCTTGTAAAGCTGCCTAAAAGCTGATAAGTCCCTTTTGTTTATATAAAAACCTATAAAGGCTGTAACTTAATTCTGCCTTTATAGGTTTTTTATTACGAAGTAATAAGGTTGTCAGGACCTGCCGGTAATTTATGATTTCTATAGCCGGCAAGTTCTTATGTTTTTATTCAGCGAGGCAATCCCTGGGGGCCTGTTATTGCTCCATAAAATGTAATCTCACTGGCAATAGGTGAGTAAGTAGGATATATACTAAAAAGGGTTTCCATAGGCGATACAATGTATATTCCCGTAAGATGAGGCGTAGCCGGAGGAGTGAGGGAATATGGATTACTTATGTTTCCTGGGTTATTCATCATCTCTGCACTTAAATATCTCATATAGAGCAGGCAGCAGCAACATGGACATAAAATTATATACATTATTATCCTCAACATATTTTAATTATAATTTATAGTATGCACTAAGTCTTTCATTGCCCCATAATTCTTTTTAAAAAGTTCAAATAATAATAACCTCTATGTTTATCTATAAAAATTAAAGTCAATACTTGTAATACTTAATTTGATAGCACTAGTGCTAAGACAGGCTTTAATCATTGGATAAGCTAAAATGGAGGTTTTGTTATGAAAAGGAAAAAAGGCTTTACTTTAATAGAGCTTATAGCCGTGGTAGCCATTATGGGAATTATGGCTGTGCTTATATTGCCTAAGGTGTCCGGCTACTCAGAGGCAGCCATGCTGGCCAGGGCAAGGGCTGATTTTACCATGGTAAGGAATGCTATTGAAAGATACGATATAGAACACAATACACCCTTAGAAGACTTAAATGATCTATTGGAAAATAAGGCGGATGACACGATAGACGGTTCCCGTAAGGGTCCATATATATCAAAAATACCTGATTTTTTAAATGGAGTTGACGACTTGAATATTATCAGAGATACTTCACTTGAACTAATAAAAATTATAGGCGGAACACCTATGATAGAAGAAATACCGGCTGTCACAGGTACAGATGAAGAATAAATGTCATGAATAAGAAAAAGGGAATGACCTTAATAGAGCTCATATCGGCAATTGCCATAATAAGCATAATAACGGGAATAAGCATGCCCCTTTTCAATAATTTTTCCTATAAGAATCAGCATACAATGCTTGATATCGCAGCAAAAGAGCTTTTAAGTGATTTAAGGCTGGCACAATCAAAAGCCCGTTCGGAAGGGTATACCTATCATGTTTACTTTAATCGCACCAACAACAGCTACATGATATACAGCTATAAAAACAGCTATGATAATGTGTATAAAAATAAGAAACTTCCTGCCGGCATAGGATTCGATAATATATATTCAACATATAAGGATAACAAAGTATCCTTTAACAGCAATGGGCATGCTGTTCCTTATCCCTGCACCGTGTCTCTTACAAACAATTTTAAAGAGTTTAGAAAAATAACCATAACTGTGGGCAGCTATTATATAAGCATAAGGGATTGAATATAAATGTCTAAGCTTAAAAATAAAGGCTTTACTCTTATAGAGCTTTTATATTGCACGGCAATTTTGAGTATAATCCTGATACCTCTTCTGAATACCTTCACCCTTTCGTTAAAAAACAACAAAGATGCGGAAGTAAAGAGTAAAACCACGGATGTTGCCAAAAGCGTCATGGAATATTATAAAAGCAATAAAAACTCAGGGGATATGCATATCTCCTCTTTTAACAAGCTTAAAAAAGTAATTTTTGATATTGTAAAGAGCAGCGATACTGGTTCCTATGCCACAATATATGTTTTTCATAATAGTGAGGAAGACCTTGTAAATTCCCTCAACAAATATGATTTTTCAATTAAGGGAGAAGGCAGAGAGGATTTTGAGGGAATGAAAAATATAGGGCTTCGCTTAGATTTCGACTATGCGATAAAGATAATATTAACAGTTAAAGAAGCAAGGATTATTAAAATAGATATAGCAGTTTGGGACAGGATACAGGGCGAAAAAAGCAAGGTAAACCTAATATCTTTAAAAGGCGGCTATTAATATGAAAATCGTAAAAAAGAGCAATGGATACACCCTCATAGAATTGCTTTGCACAATTTCAATTCTTTCCTTGGTTACAGCCATGTCTTATGAAATTTATTCTTATTCTCTAAAAGCTTATAAGGAATACGATATAACCTGGGAGATTCAGCAGGATTTAAGGCATGCCTTAGATGCAATAGCCGTTGATGTGAGAAATGCCGATATTTTATCAGTAGCAAAGGGTGATTGGGAAGATGAAGGAAAGTCCATATTAACCCTAAATGTGAAAGGCAAAGCTGTAATAATAAAGTGGACATATGATAGCGACAAACAAAGGGCTTTATACCGTATAGTAAATAATTCAAAAAACCTTATAATCAGAAACATAGAGGATATTGCTTTTGATAATAAGGAAGGCTTTCTTAAAATATCAATAACCACTGAAAAGTACGGTAAAACATATAATTCTTCTGTAGTGATCTCAAAAAAGGTTGATAAATTTCAGGTGAATTTATGAAGCATAAAGGAGCGATATCAGTTATAGTCCTTATTACTATGAGTTTTATTGCAATGCTATCTTCCGTTCTTGCAACAGTAACATATAATGAAAAATTGATGTCATCGGCCTATTATAATAAAGAATGTGCCTATTATATTGCCGAAGCCGGAATAGAACGTGCTTTAACAATAATTGACAGAGAAATAAACAAACGCCTTGAAGAAATATCATATATTGAAGAAGATGAAGACTTTATAAATCTTACAATAAGTATGGAAATCCGGAACTTTTTTAGTCCCCTAAAATCTAATTGCTTTGATGAATTGATCAAGGAGTACGAAAAAGCTTCTGGCAAAGACTCGGCTATATTTCCCCAAATCATAGAAAAGCCAAGCTATTATGATGTTAAAGCTGAATTGGATGATATATATAAAAGGACATTCATATTGACTTCCACAGGATATTATTCATATTCTATGATTACCATTACTGCAAGGTATTTAATTCAGGAAACAGCTGACGCCTATAAGCTGATTTGCCTTGACTGGAATTAAAGTGAGATTTAAATTAATTTATGCAAGGAGTAATCCAATGGATGATATAAACCTCATTCCTTATGAAATACGAATAAGGGAAGAAAACTATAAAAAGAGGATAATGTATTTTACATGGTCTTTTGTTTTAATTATTTTTATAGCAGTAATTACTTATTTACCTATTTTTTTAAAGAATAGGGCTCAAAATGAAACCTCTATTATTGAAACAGAAATTGCAGAGCTTTCATATATAAAAAACGAATTGGAAAGCCTTAAGCTGCAAAAAGAAAGAATACAATCTACAATAGAATTTTTTAATGACATCAACAAGGATAACATTAGCTCCTCTGATATTATTAATGAATTATCAGCAATGATACCATCAGACATAACCGTTCTCGAATATAATTCAACACGAGATTTGATAAATCTTGACTGCACATCAAAAAACCAGCAGTCCATAGCGGTTTTTTTGAGTAAGCTTGAGAGCTCTGAAAAATTACATAATGTTTATATAAGCGATATCGACTCCCGGTACAATAATTCACAATACAATTTTTCACTATACTTCAATACAGTGAAAACAGAAGAGGAGCAGTGAAATTATTATGATTTTATCAAAACGCGAGAATATACTGGTTTTCTTATCATCCATATCGTTATTTGTATTTTTGTATTATCAATCAATATTGGAACCCCTTATAAAAAATACAGTAAATACCTATAATACCCTTGAAACAAACAGGCAAATTTTAAATGACCTAAAGCTTAAAAAGGAGAATATGGATACCTTGACAAGCCAGGTGGATCTATTGGCCGTACAGGCTTTGAAATATGATGATTATATTCCCCCATTCCGCAAGATTTCAGATATAATAAAGGAGATTGAGGCCATAGCTTTGGAATCCTCATGTACAATTGAAAAACTCAATATAGGAACTCCTTTAAATAATGATAATGAAACTGAAAATATAAATGAAGCTTTCTTATTATCCACCCTAAATTATAATATAAGAGGAGAATATAAAAGTATAATTTCTTTTTTAAACAAAATCGAGTACAATATAAATAAAATGTCAGCAGATAATTTAACCATTATAAGAGATGAAAATGCAGAAAGTCTCATTGCTATATTGGATATAAATTTTCTATATTTAAAAGAAGAGGATTCTTATTTTTATGATTATCCCATACAAGGCATGACAAGCAAGGAGAACATGTTTGAGTGAGGTTAATATGAGGAAAGGTAATATCGCTTTAATCGGATTTATGGGGACCGGCAAAACTACAACAGGAATGATATTAAGCGAAAAATTAGGCTATAGATTTGTTGATTCCGATGATGAAATACAAAATAAATGCGGGCTTTTAATCAGTGAAATTTTTAAAACAAAAGGGGAAGACTATTTTAGATATATTGAAATGCAGGTCATTAAGGAGTTATCCAATCAGGATAAAAGCATAATAGCCTGCGGCGGAGGCGTGGTTAAAAGCCCCGAAAACGTTTCAAATCTTAAGAAAAGAGGTATCATTGTCTGTTTGACTGCCGATAAGGACATCATTTATGACAGGATATCCGGCAACGATACACGGCCTTTAGTTGCAGGAAAATCAAGAGAAGAAGTATATAACCTTATTGAGGAAAGGAAACAGTTATATACCGCCGCTGACATATTTATTGATACATCGTATGATTCTCCGCTCATTGTAGCCAACAGGGTTATGGACACATTTAGGTTATATAGATAAATAAGCCTGGATTAGACCAGGCTATTTTACTTTAGAAAGGGGTTTAATTATGCCTCCAAAATTTGGACCGGCAGGAAATTCAGAATCTTTTTATGAACAAGGGCATAAATCATCCCTTGAGATGCCTGCGTGGCTGAAGGATATGGGCCTTGATGCTTACGAATATTCCTTAAGCCGCGGAATAAATATTAAAGAAGATACTGCAATTAAACTGGGAGAAAAAGCAAAAGCTTACAACATTCATTTAAGCATTCATGCTCCCTATTATATCAATCTTGCAAGCCAGGATGCAGAAAAATTAAATAATTCAATCAATTATATAATCAATTCTGTAAAAGCTGCCATCTGGATGGGAGCTAAAAGAGTCGTTTTTCATCCCGGCTCCTGCAGCAACATGGACAGAAAATTTGCATTAAATTGTGCTATTGATGCCTTGAAAAGTACCCTTTTTATCATTAAGGAAATGAAATGCGAGGACGTAATAATATGCCCTGAAACCATGGGGAAAAGGAACCAGCTGGGCACTTTAGATGAGGTATTAGAGCTTTGCCGCCTTAATGAAGGCCTTACACCAACAATAGATTTTGGCCACATTAATGCATTAGGCCAGGGGAGCTTAAAATCAAAGGAAGATTTTGAAGCGGTACTCATAAAAACAAAAAACAGTCTGGGAGAATACAGGCTTAAAAACCTTCACTGCCACTTCAGCCGCATTGAATTTACTAATAACGGTGAAAAAAAGCACTGGACATATAAAGATGTACAATATGGCCCCGATTTTCCTCCTTTGGCAGAGCTGCTTGTTAAATATCATATGAATCCTGTAATTATTTGTGAGTCCCGGGGAACAATGGCTGAAGATGCTCTGGAAATGAAGAATATATATCAAAGCTTCCTTAAATAAAAGCAATAAATGAAAATACATTTGCTAAAAATATAAAGTATCTGGTAGAATATCTATTGTATAATAAATAATGGCAATTATGTGTTTATTCATAGTCTATTTATTTGACAGGAGGTGATTTTATGAATAATAGCAGATTGCAAAAGCTAAGGGAAGGCCTGGCTTTAAAAAAACTGGACGGAGCTTTATTGATTTCCGACTCTAACCGAAACTACATCACCGGTTTCACCGGAGATGAAAGTTATGCAATAGTTACTCAAAACGATGCTTTGTTTATTACTGATTTCAGGTATGTTGAGCAGGCTTTAAAAGAAGTATCGGGCTTTACCGTGCAGCAATACAAAATCAAGATAGCAGAACACCTCTCAAATATGATTAAGTCCTTGGACATTAAAACCTTGGGCTTTGAAGAAAACCTTATGTCCTTTATGTTTTATGATGATTTGAAAGCCAATCTGAGAGATGTTGATTTTATAAAATTAGATGGCTTGGTGGAAAAAATAAGACAGATCAAGGATGCCGATGAAGTTAAAAATATAAGCACTGCCGCGTCCATAGCCGATAAAGCCTTTACCCATATTTTGAATATGATAAAGCCGGGCGTAACTGAAAATTCCATTGCATTAGAATTGGAGTTTTTTATAAAATCCAACGGAGCCTCTAATCTTTCATTCCCATCAATCGTTGTATCGGGTAAAAGATCATCCCTGCCTCACGGAAAACCTACCGCAAAGGCTATAGAAGAAGGGGATTTTTTAACAATGGACTTTGGCTGCATATATAACGGCTACTGTTCTGATATGACAAGAACCGTTGTAATAGGCAAGGCTTCAGGCAGGCAAAAGGATATTTATGATACAGTTTTATATGCCAATGAAGAAGTAATTAAAAAGGCAAGGCCTGAAATCACAGGCAAGGATCTGGATTGTGTAGCAAGAAAGATAATAGAAGATAAGGGTTATGGAGAATATTTCGGCCATGGCTTAGGTCACGGAGTAGGTATGCAGATACATGAACTGCCTTCTGTATCCAAAAGAGGAGACTCACTTTTAAAGCCGGGTATGATAATAACCGATGAGCCGGGTATATATATTCCTGATTTCGGCGGTGTAAGGATAGAAGATCTTTTATTAATAACTGAAAACGGATGCGAAGTATTATCAAAATCAGATAAAAAACTAATTGAGATTGTATAGTTTATATTTTTCTATTATAGGGAAAAATAGCTGTAGAAAAAAATTAAATTAATTTATAATAAATTGTGTACATATGGAGGGATTAATATATGGTAACAGCTGGTGAATTCAGAAAAGGAACTACTTTTGAAATGGATGGACAAGTATTTACAATTGTTGATTTTCAGCATGTAAAACCTGGTAAGGGTGCAGCCTTTGTAAGAACTAAAATAAAAAATGTTATCGCAGGTACAGTACTTGAAAAAACTTTCAACCCAACAGAAAAATTCCAGGAAGCCGTTATTGAAAGAAAGGAAATGCAGTATTTGTACAATGACGGTACATTATACTATTTTATGGACACTACTACATATGAACAGGTTCCGCTTAATGAAGGAATTGTTGAAGATGCAGTTAAATACTTAAAAGAAAATGACAATGCAATTATAAGATTTTACAAAAGTGAGGCTTTTTCAGTTGAAGCACCCAATTTCGTTGAGCTTGAAGTTACACATACAGAGCCCGGTGTTAAAGGCGACACAGCCACAAACACATTAAAGCCTGCCACAGTTGAAACAGGAGCTGTAATAATGGTTCCTCTCTTTGTAAATACAGGAGACAGAATAAGGATTGATACGAGATCCGGAGAATATATGGAAAGAGCATAAAGCATACTAATAAATAACAGGAGGTGTACTATGGAAACTATTAAAGAAAAAGTATCCTATATTAAAGGTCTTGCAGATGGATTAGACATAAACGACAATTCAAAGGAAGGAAAAGTATTAAGGTCCATAATAGAAGTGCTTCAGGGTATGGCTGAAGCTATTGAGGATCTTGAAGGTGCTCAGGCAGAGCTTGACGAATATGTTGAAGCCATCGATGAAGATTTGGCAGATGTGGAAGAAGAATTATACGGTGAAGAAGAAGAGGAAGATGACGGTTTTATAGAAATCGAATGCCCTAATTGCAATGAAACCGTATATCTTGATGAAGAACTCTTTGATGATGAAGACGAAGAAATCCTTTGCCCTAACTGTCATGAACCTATACATTTTGAGTGCGGATGCTGCGGACATGATCACGACGACGCTCATGACCATCACCACCATGATCACGAACACTAAAATTGACATAATTAAGCAAAATTGCTTCCATGAGCAGGTTAAACTTATATAAGTTTAACCTGCTCTATTTTTTTATTTTGTATTTTTGATTTAGTCATAATGTAGTGACATTAAAAATAATAATTATATAAGAAAGGGGGACAAGGTCACGTGGATTCCTATGAAAAGGTTAAAATATCAAAAGTACTGAAAGAAGAAATATTAACCGGTATTTCTCCTAAAATAAAGGATCTGATAAATAAAATTCCCGAAGAATACTTGAATAAACTGGAGGAAATAAGATTAAGGCTTAATAAGCCTTTAATGCTTAATATCGGAGGCAGGGATTTTTTTCTTACTTCAAAGGGAGAAATATACTTAAGGCTCATAAATCCTTACATAGTTTCAAAAGACGATTGCGAAAAGACTCTCCAGCTTTTAAGCAATTATTCTGTTTATGCCATAGAAGAAGAATTAAAGGGAGGATACATAACATTAAAAGGCGGCCACAGGGTGGGCATTGTAGGCAGGGGTATTATAGATAACGGAAAAATAAAAGCATTGAAGAATATCTCCGGCTTTAATATAAGAATATCAAGGCAGGTAATAGGGGCTGCAGACAGCCTTTTAAAATATTTAGTAAGAAAAGAAAATGATATATACAATACCCTTATAATTTCACCTCCCCAATGCGGAAAGACAACTCTTCTTCGGGATTTGATACGCCAGCTAAGCAGCGGTGCTGAGTCTTTAAACATCAGCGGATTAAAAATAGGGCTGTGTGATGAGAGATCAGAAATAGCAGGCTCATTTGAGGGAATGCCTCAAAACGATGTCGGAATAAGAACAGATGTCCTCGATGCCTGTCCAAAATCACAAGGGCTTATCATGCTTATCCGCTCCATGTCGCCCAATATTATTGCTACGGATGAAATAGGCAGCAGAGCCGATATGGATGCGGTATATGAAGGTCTTAATGCAGGTATAAGGATTATTACCACAATTCACGGTGACAGCCTTGAAGAAGTATTACAGAGACCCTTTATAGGGGATGTTGTAAAAAATAAGGTCTTTGAAAGGCTGGTCATATTAAGTAAAAGATGCGGTCCCGGCACCATAGAAGACATAATAGACGGTGTGAATTTTAATTCACTTATTAATAAACCATTCAGATAAGGGGGAATAGGATGATAAAAACAATAGGTCTTTTGTTGGTATTCATCTCAGCTTCAGGGGTAGGTTTAATATTAGGCTCACAATATAGTTCCCGGGTAAGGCAGATTAAGCATTTAAAGATTGCTCTTCAAATGCTTGAAACCGAAATAGTTTACTCAAATACTCCGCTGCCGCTAGCCTTTGAAAGCGTACTTATGCGGTGTGAAAACCCCATAAAGAAATTATTTACTTCTGCAGTTGAAATGCTGAATAAAAGGACTTACAGCACTGTGGGTGAAGCCTTTGAAGCTTCTTTAGAGGAGACAAAAGAATTTTTTAGCCTTAAGAAAGAGGATATGGAAATTTTGAAAAGCTTCGGGTATTCATTAGGGAATTCTGATGTGGAAGGACAAATTAAAAGTTTCAGTGTGATCATCAAACAATTAGACAGCCTGGAAATTAAAGCCGAAGAGTTAAGGCAGAAAAATGAACGAATGTATAAACACTTAGGTTATTTATCCGGCCTGGCTATTGTAATAATACTTATGTAGAGGAGAGGTAATATGGGAATAGATGTTGACATGATATTCAGAATAGCTGCTGTCGGAATACTGGTAGCTGTTTTGCATCAGGTACTTAAAAATTCGGGTAGGGAAGAGCAGGCTATGATGACAACTTTGACGGGGCTTATAATAGTACTTTTTATGGTAGTCAACCTCATAAGTAAATTATTTAATACAGTAAAGACCATGTTCCAGTTATACTAGCCGAGGATGTGATTGTATGGAAATATTCCAGATAGTTGGACTAGCCCTCGTCGCTACAATATTATCCGTTCTCCTTAAGGGACAGAAGCCTGAGCTTGCAATTCAATTAAGTATAGTAACAGGGGCGATAATATTCATATTTATGATTTCCAGGGTATCTGCCGTTTTAGTGCTTTTGCAGGATGTGGCCAACAGGGTAAGCCTGGATTTAGTCTATCTTACTTCGGTATTAAAGATTATAGGGATAGCATACATATCTACCTTTGGAGCAGAGATATGCCGGGATGCCGGTGAGAGTGCAATAGCATCCAAGGTAGAATTTGCCGGCAAAATTCTTATCATGATTCTAGCCATACCAATACTTATGGCAGTATTGGAAATAATAATTAAAATTATGCCTTAGGCATAAGGTGGGATATCAACATGAAGAAAATATTAGTATACACAATTATTTTCTGGCTGTCTGCAAGCACAATTGCCTTTGGAATTACAAATACAAACACATTAGACAGCCTCTATGACGAACAATCCGGTCAGCTTGATACAAGGCAAATAGAGCAATACATAAATGAGCTAAATAATGAAACATCGGAATTTCTTCCCCCCTTGGATTTTAAAACCTTTATAAACGTATTTAAAACAGGCGAAATGGGATACAGTATGGAAGAAATTTTAATGGCTGTAGTCCGATTTTTCATTAGCGATGTGCTTTTAAATGCCAAGCTTTTAGGACAGTTAGTCGTCCTTGCCATAATATGCGGTGTAATGCAGAACTTAGAAAAAGCATTTAACAGCGATTCCGTATCCAGCCTTGCTTATTACGCCTGCTATCTGGTTTTGATAATACTGGTAGTCAAGAGTTTTTCACTGGCTATAGGAATAGGCAAGGAAACCATCGGAAAGATGGTTGAATTCATGATTGCCCTTATTCCTACACTGATGGCTCTTTTGGCATCAGTTGGAGGTTTTGCCTCAGTTACCGTTTTAGATCCCATAATACTGGCCTCCGTTCAGTTTATGGGCAATCTGGTGCAAAATTTTATCCTCCCTTTGATATTTATAATTTCAATATTATCCATAGTCAACAATCTTTCGGATACATTTCAGGTTACAAAGCTTAATTCTTTAATTAAACAAATCTGTGTCTGGACTTTGGGCTTTTCCCTGACTATTTTTGTAGGAATTATAAGCATCAGAAGCACTGCTGTAAAAACCCTGGATCAGATGACATTAAAGACTGCAAAATATGCCGTGGATAATTTCATACCCATAGTAGGAAAAGCATTATCCGACGCCATAACAACCATAGCAGGCTATTCCCTCGTACTTAAAGATGCATTAAGCACCGTTGGATTGCTGGCTTTAATATTAACCTGCATCTTCCCCTTATTAAAAATAATCTCTTTGATTTTTATATACAGAATTGCTGCTGCTATAATTGAGCCTGTATCGGATAAAAAGATAGTAGGCTGCATAAATGATGTTGGAAATTCCTTAACCCTGGTTTTCGCATCTGTTTTATGCGTGGCCATAATGCTTTTTATAATGGTTACAATAATGGCTTCCAGCGGAAAAGCAGCCATTATGATGTAAAGGTTGGTGATTATAATAGAGGAACTAAAAAAATACATATATACAATTGTAGTGGTAATGATTTTCGTATCCTTTATAGAAATATTGCTTCCCAATTCATCCATGAAAAAATACTCTAAAATGATATTGGGCTTGATGGTTATGACAGTAATATTACACCCCGTACTTTCATTTTTAAGCAGTGATTACAACCTTACAAGCTATAGTTTTAAATTTCAGAACCAGTTAGACAGTTTATCCATAAAAAATCAAAGTTATGATTATTCAGACAAGCAAGCCCAAAGTGTCACAAAGCTTTACAAGGAAAACCTTGAAACTCAAATGAAACAGCAGATTAAGAGCATAATGGGAGACAAGGATATAGGCGTTAAAGTTGAGATAATAGAAGATATAAAAGCAGAGGATTACGGTCAAATCACAAAAGTAATACTTAATGTTGAAAATACCATAAAAACAGTTGAAAAGATTAATATAGGAAGCAATGAGGACAAGACTACCATTCAAAATAATACTGCCCCTTCCTATGAAAACTTAAAGGAGAGGGTTTCATCCATGTACGGTATAGAAGAAGATAAAATTATTATAATTGAAGGTTGAATTTAAAGGAGGAAAAATAATGAACTTAATTGAAAAAATTAAAGCTTATTTCGCCGGCAGAGGTAATAAAAAAAACATGCAGGATCTTTTAAGCGTATTCATAATAGGGCTTATACTAATCATCACCGTTAATTTTTTTATGACCCAGTCAAAACCTTCTCCCGGATATATTGAAGTCAAAAAAGACAATGAGGAAGCACGCCAAGCTTTGAATACTACTTTAAGCTATGAAGAAAAGATGAAGAAGGAGCTTATGGACATCTTAAGCTTAATTGACGGTGTAGGGCAGGTAAATGTAATGATTTATTTTCAGACAGGGACGGAAGCTGTTCCTGCTTACAGCCAGAATACTTCGGTAAGAGTCACTGAAGAAAATGATTCAAGCGGCGGAAAAAGAGTAACCAACGAAAATACCAATTCCAATACAATAGTTACAATAAATGAAGCCGGCGTATCAAAACCTTTTATAGTTCAGGAGCTGAAACCTAAAATCAGCGGAGTAATAGTAATAGCTGAGGGAGCTGGTAATCCGGACATTAAATATAAGCTCTATGAAGCTGTAAAGACAGTTTTTAATCTTGAGCAGTACAAAATAAATATTTATCCCATGCAAAAAAAGTAGGACAAAATTTATTATAAATCTGTTAAGGCGTTATAAATCAGCTGACAAGCACATATATTTCTTTTAGATATTTAATTTTAATCAGGAGGGAAAATAAATATGGTTTTAAGGAAAAAGACAATAATAATCCTGACGCTGGTTCTATTAATAGCAGCAGCTGGATTTGTCAGTACAAAGTACGGCAAGGTAATCAAAGTCGATAACGATACAAACCAAAGCACCGAGACAGGGACAGTACATAATGAAAATGAAGATGATACCGAAACCTCCAGCATCACTGCCACCGGTTATTTTATCGATGTAAAATTAGGCAGGGAAAACCAAAGAACAGTGGATAAGCAGACATTAACAGAGGTAATTAATAATGCCAACACCAGCAAGGAAGCAAAGCAAAAGGCTGAAACTCAGTTATTAAGCCTTGTTGACATTTCCGAAAAGGAAATGATTATTGAAGCATTGATAAAGGCCAAAGGCTTTGAAGATGCAGTAGTATTTCTGTCATCGGATTCAGCTAATGTAACAGTGAAGTCCAAGGAAGTCAATACCGATACCATCAATCAGATAAAGAACATAGTATGCAAGGAATCGGCGCTTCCGGCTACAAAGGTTATGATTCAGCCCAAGGAATAGTCAATTGTAAAATAATGCTGTTTCTGTTATAATAGTTTTGGTTGTTTAGTACAAATTTATTTGCCTATAATATAAATATAGGTCATGTAAACTCGGGGGTGAAAATATGGAAGAAATGATAAATTCAGGTGCCAACGAATTAGGCGTAATTAAAATATCAGAAGAAGTTGTGAGTATCATAGCAAGCTTAGCAGCAACAGAAATAAAAGGTGTGGCAGCCATGAGCGGCGGATTGGTAGGCGGTTTTGCCGAAAAGCTTGGCATCAAAAATATGTCCAAGGGTGTGAAAGTTGCTGTAGGAGAAAAGGAAGCTGCCGTGGATCTATTCATAATTGTAGATTACGGTGTGAAAATACCTGATGTGGCATGGCAGATTCAAGAGAATGTCAAAAAAGCTATCGAGACTATGACGGGCTTGGGTGTTGTTGAAGTAAATATCCATGTTCAGGCCGTAGATATGGGCAGGGATATAAAAGAAGAGGAAGCTCCAAGAGTAAAATAATACATTAATAAAAACCCTCTGATTATTCAGAGGGTTAAATTAAATACGAAAGAGGGTGTTCATTTGAGTATAATAGACAGGATTATTCTAACATTATACATGTTTTTAATGATTATTCTTTCACTGTGTTTGATTGTAATTCCTTTTAATGTTATTTCAATAGAAGCCTTTGACATAATAAAAAATGCGCTTTATTCCAACTGGTATTATTCACTTATTGGCGTATTATTCCTTTTTTTAAGCTGCAAGCTTTTGATTTCAGGGATATCTGCAAATAGGAAAGCTAAAATGAATATAGTCAAGCCTTCACAGTACGGAGATATAAGGATATCCTATGAAACCTTTGAATCTCTTGCCCTAAAGACGGTAAAACAAATAACAGGCATAAAAGACATTAAAGTTAAGGTAGCAGCAAATGAAGGTACCCTTATCTTTGAAGTGGAATTGATGATACTCCCTGACGTCAATATACCTCAAGTGGTATCTGAGGTTCAGTCAAAGCTTAAAAACTACATAGAATTAATTACTGAAGTAAATGTCCGGGAAGTTAAAGTATCTGTCATCAACATAGCTTCTGCTTCTGCTTCCAGGCTGGAATAGAGAGGTTTCTAATATGCTAAAGGATTATTTGCTTGACATTTTTTCAAAAAACCAAGGTAAAATAATAGGTTCGGTAATTGGTTTGATAGCTGCTGTTTTAATTTTAATCATAGGACTTTTCAGAACCCTATTGATTGCCCTCTTTGTTTTTGCCGGATACTTTATAGGTAAGAAAATTGATAACAAAGAAGATCTGGTAGAGTTCCTGGATAGAATCCTTCCTTCAGGATGGAATAAATGAATAAAACAGTAAAATTTTAAAATAATATACAAGAGATGATTGGAGGGAATCATTTTGAGCAGGAAAGAAGCCCGGGAATCAGCCATGAAACTCCTTTTTGAAATCAATTATAAAAGTGAGGAAATACAGGAAGTTTTAGCTGATTATTTCAAGGAAAACAATACAAATGCTGCCGAGATGGAATATATATCAAGCATTGTATCAGGCACAATGAATAATATAAAGGATATTGATAAAATCATAGAGGTCCACTCAAAGGGCTGGAAAATAAACAGGCTGGCAAAAATTGATCTTTCAGTGCTGCGACTTGCCATATATGAAATTACTAAAACAGATACCCCATACAGCGTGGTAATCAATGAGGCTGTGGAAATAGCAAAGAAATACGGAACTGAAAAATCCGGGTCTTTTATCAATGGTATACTTGCAAGCATCATAAAAGAAGAAAAGATAGAGCAAAATTCAAGTTTGCAATGAATTAATTCTACAGATAGAAGGCAGCTTCTGACTGCTGAAGTAAAACAATACTTCAACAGTCAGAAGCTGTTTTTAAAACACCTTTAAAATATTTTGAAAGTTGGATTGAAAATGAATGTAAAAGTACTTTCTGTCTCTCAAATAACCGAATATATAAAAAAGGTAATGGCTGTTGACCCAATTTTGAACAACGTATCAATAAGGGGAGAAATTTCAAATTTCAAGCATCATTATTCAGGACACATGTATTTTACACTTAAGGACGAAAATGCTAAAATTAAATGTGTTATGTTTAAAAGCGCCGGATATAATTTAAAGTTTTTGCCTGAGGACGGTATGAATGTAATAGCATCAGGGAATATATCCTTATATGAAAAGGACGGACAGTATCAGCTGTATATAAACCGTTTGGAGCCCGATGGCAAAGGCGCACTTTTTGTGGCATATGAACAGCTGAAAAAAAGGCTGGAAGCAGAAGGGTTATTTGATAAGAAACGGAAAAAAGCTCTGCCAAAATATCCTTCAAAGGTCGGTGTCATAACTTCTTCAACAGGTGCTGCAGTAAGAGACATAATAAATGTCATGACACGGAGATTTCCCGGCATACATATACTTGTAGTTCCCGTTTTAGTCCAGGGGGAAGAGGCGCCTCGTGACATAACAAATGCTGTTGATTACTTGAATACAAGAGAAGACATAGATGTTATAATAGTAGGAAGAGGCGGCGGGTCCATTGAAGAATTATGGGCCTTTAACGATGAATTTGTCGCCAGAGCCATAACGAGGAGTAAAATACCCGTAATATCCGCCGTAGGCCATGAAACGGATTTTACCATTTCGGATTTCGTATCTGATTTGAGAGCTCCTACTCCATCGGCTGCAGCTGAGGTAAGCGTGCCTGATAAGAGAGAGCTTAAGTACAGGCTGGATACCTATATAAATAATATAAAAAGCCTTATATTAAAGAATCTTAATGAAGACAGGGCTCTGATTGACCGATATAAAAGCATATTAAATACCTTAAGTCCCGCAATTTTTTTAAATCAGAAAAGACAATATATAGATACATTGAATTTCAAGCTGGATACAGCAATGAAGCGTAATCTTGACATGGCAAAAGATCAATTTCGTAATTTTTGTACAAACCTTGAAAGCTTAAATCCATTATCCACCTTATCAAGGGGATATTCCATTTGTTTGAATCCTGATTCAAAAGAAGTAATAGACAGCATTGAAAAAGTAAGCTTAAAGGACAACGTTGAAATTTTAGTCAAAAATGGAAGTATAGAATGTGAGGTTACCGGATTATCAAAGGGGAGTGTTGTTATTGAAAACACAGAAAAATGAAAACATAAAATTTGAAGAAGCTTTGGAAAAATTAGAAAAAATCATTGCAAAGCTTCAGGAAGGCAACTTGAATTTAGACGACTCACTTAAATTTTATGAGGAGGGTATAGGGCTTGTTCGAGTTTGCCAGCAAAAATTAGATACGGCAGAATCCAAAATCACAATGCTTGTCAATGAAGGCAGTGCGGATAAAAAAGAAGTCCCATTTACTATGGAGGCGGAAGGATAGTATGCAGTTCAAAGAAAAACTCGAGGATATGCAGGCAAAAATCAATTCATATCTTAACAGTATAATACCCAGGGATGAAGCATACATCAATAACCTCTTAGACTCCATGAGATATAGTCTTTTTGCCGGAGGCAAAAGAATGCGTCCCATATTGATGCTTACAGTCGGCGAAATCTTTGACTGCAAAGCCGAATTCATACTTCCCTTTGCGGCAGCTGTGGAGATGATTCACACTTATTCTTTGATACATGATGATTTGCCGGCTATCGATAACGATGATTACAGGAGGGGAAAACTCACCAATCACAAAGTATATGGAGAGGCTTGTGCAATACTGTCAGGAGATGCTCTTTTGAATTTTGCCTATGAACATATTCTGGATTTTTCCCTCAAATATAATGATACACGGTTCATTGCTGCCTCATATGAAATCTCAAAAGCAGCGGGAATTTACGGAATGATTGGCGGCCAGGTAGTGGATATTGAAAATGAAAATAAGCCTTGTGATATTAAAACCGTTGAATATATGCATAAAAACAAGACAGGTGCCTTGATCACCGCCTCAGTGAGGTCATCGGCAGTTATTTCAAGGGTAAATGCTGATGACTTAACCAGATTGACTGATTTTGCTCAAAAACTGGGCCTTGCCTTTCAAATTATAGATGATATATTGGATGTTGTTGGCGATGATGCAAAGCTGGGTAAAAAGCATGGCAGCGATTTAAAAAGCAATAAATCAACTTATGTCAGCTTAGTTGGCCTTAAAAGCTCAAGGGAAATGGCCGCCAGGCTGACAAATGACGCACTTAATTTAATTAGTTTTTATAAAGAAAAAGCAGAATTTTTATATATGCTTACTGAATATTTATTAAATAGGGAGTATTAGGGGGGCAAGAAATTGGCGACACTTGGCAAGATATTATCAAATAAGATACTGTTAACGTCTATCGCAGGATGGTCGGTTGCACAGATTTTAAAAGTTCTTTTCGTTTATGCAAGCTGTAAAAAGATAGACTTCACGCGTTTGGTGGGATCCGGGGGGATGCCTAGCTCCCATTCGGCGTTTGTTGTAGCTCTTACCGTATCCGTTGGAAAAGTCTGCGGTTTTGACTCTTCCGATTTTGCCATTTCTGCCGTTATATCTTTTGTTGTTATGTATGATGCTGCCGGTGTGAGAAGAGCAGCTGGAAAACAGGCAAGGGTTCTAAATACCATAATTAACGATAAACTGCTTGCGGGAAAATTTCCTGAAGAAGAACTAAAAGAGCTGTTGGGGCACACTCCCATAGAGGTAATTGCAGGAGCTTTTGTAGGCCTTTTTACAGCAGTTTTATTGTAGTTTATTACATTTGAATATTAAAATTTAATGTGCTATAATTTATTTGCTTTGTAGGTGGTGCAGTATTCTAGTCAATTCTACTCATTTTGAGGGCGGGCCTAAAAATTCGCATAAGGGCATATCGATGAAGTTCCTTGTGCCAGCTTTTGACGCCCAGTCGGGGGTTGGTGCTGGGAGTAAGGAGGATAGGGCATCTTGCAATGGCATGCAATGCATGACCCTACTTCCGTGGAGGCCCAAGTTCGTAGATTTTCTACGGCTTGGGGTGAAACCTGCAGTGTGGTACATTTGTTGCTATATGCAGTGTAGCCTGCCTTGAGTGTAATAGGGGGAATAGGGTCAAATCCCGAAATATGGGCCAATATGAAGGATTATTGCTGTATGAAACCTATTATGCAAAAGAGGCTAAAAATGAGTACGGTTGCTGGGGAAATCTCCTAGACTGTTCTATCATGAAGCACATTGGGGATTGCAGTGTGGACTAAGTGGTAATCCAGCCCTGCTGATGGTAACACAGCAGGTACCGGGCTAATGGGAAACCGCTGGAATGGCGACATTTCAGTGCCTGGTACGGGAAATCCTGCTGGACCTAAGCCGCAAACTTTACTCAATGTGTTGCCACCTATACTACATAATATCCGGAGGATATAAATTTGGCCAAAAAGAAGGTAAAATTTAATAAGAAAAGATCTTCTGGTTTCAATCACAGTCATTATAATTGGGCTATTAAAATAATTTTTTTAACACTTATAATATCCTTAGGCTTAAGCTTAATATCTGAAATGCTACTAAGAAATGTCCAAGTATTAGTAGCATTTCTAATATTGATAATTATAATTTTTATAGGCATTATCTTTGATGTATTGGGAGTGGCTGTCACAGCCGCCGATGAAAAACCCTTTCATTCAATGTCTGCAAGAAAGCTTACCGGAGCTAAAACATCCGTCTATTTAATAAGAAATGCCAGCAAAATATCCAGCCTGTGCAATGATGTCATAGGGGATATTTGCGGAATAATAAGCGGTGCCGCAGGCGCTGTTGTTATTTCAAGACTTTTATTTGTCAAGAATGATAATGACAGGTTTTTATTAACTATATTGTTAAGCTCTGTAATTGCAGCTGTAACTGTGGGGGGCAAGGCCTTAGGAAAGCATTTTGCAATTACCGAGTGCAATAACATAGTTTACAGGACAGGGTATATTTTCGAAAAAATCAAAAATGTTTTCAACAGAAAAAAGTAAGTGTTATAAGCTTTGCACAATAATTAGTCTATGATTCTAAAGCTGAAAGGACAAAAAATCATATGTTGAGCCATAATAGCAAAATACTTTATCCCGAAGATATAAGAAATATGGATGACAAGGAATTGAAAAGTCTTGCACATGATATTAGAGAGTTTATAATACAGAATGTATCCAAAACCGGAGGGCATCTTGCATCAAACCTGGGTGTAGTTGAACTTACATTAGCCCTCCACAGTGTTTATAAGACCCCGGAAGATAAGATTATATGGGACGTAGGTCACCAATCATATATACATAAAATAATAACAGGCAGAATGCATCATTTTGATAAATTAAGGCAGTTTAACGGTTTAAGCGGCTTCCCTAAAAGAAATGAAAGCATATATGACGTATTTCAGACCGGGCACAGCAGCACCTCCATTTCTGCTGCTCTTGGCATAAGCAGAGCCCGGGATATAAACAAGGATGATTTTCATGTTGTAGCTGTCATAGGTGACGGTGCCTTAACGGGAGGTATGGCTTTTGAAGCCTTGAATGATGCAGGAGCCAGCAATACAAATCTTACGGTCATATTAAACGATAACCAGATGTCCATATCAAAAAATGTAGGCAGCATTTCCTCATATTTAAGCAAATTAAGGACAGAACCGGCTTATTCCAAGTTCAAACATAATTTAGAGCAAATGCTTAAAAAAATACCGGTTGTGGGCAAGGATATCGCCAAGGCCGTTGAAAGGATGAAGGACAGTTTAAAATACTTTCTGGTACCCGGCATGCTTTTTGAAGATTTCGGCTTTACATATTTAGGGCCTGTAGACGGTCATGATATAGGAATGCTTAAAGATGTGCTTTTAAGGTCTAAAAAAATAAAAGGGCCTGTTCTGATTCATGTTATGACTAAAAAAGGCAAAGGTTATAATTTGGCCGAGAAAAGGCCTGATAAATTTCACGGAGTAGGAATTTTTGATGTTGATACAGGGGAATTTTTAGGCAAAAGCAATACAACCTATTCTGAAGTTTTCGGCGATGAGCTAATAAAACTGGCTCAAGCTGATAAGAATATAGTAGCCGTAACTGCAGCCATGCCTGAAGGTACAGGCCTTACTAATTTTTCAAGGAATTTTCCCGACAGGTTTTTTGACGTAGGCATTGCCGAGCAGCATGCCGTAACCATGGCAGCGGGACTTGCTGTAAGCGGTATGAAGCCTGTTGTTGCAGTATATTCTACTTTTTTGCAGAGAGCTTATGACCAGATACTTCATGATGTTTGCATACAAAATCTTCCTGTAGTTCTTGCCATTGACAGAAGCGGAATTGTCGGGGATGACGGTGAAACCCATCAGGGAGTTTTTGATCTTTCATTTTTAAGACATATACCCAATATAGTAATAATGGCTCCAAAATCAACAAAAGAGCTTAGAGAAATGCTTTCCTTAAGCCTTAAGTTAAATTGCCCCGTTGCCATAAGATATCCCAGAGGTACCGATATTGAAGGTATAGTTTTTAATGAGCAGGTAAAGCTTGAACCATATAAAGCCGAAGTAATAAAAAGGGGCAAGGATGTACTTATTATATCCTGCGGCAAGATGACTGCCTTTGCATATAAGGCAGCTTGGGATTTAGGAAATTCAGGAATAGATGTTGGGCTTATAAATGCCAGGTTTGTTAAACCTCTTGATGAAAATACACTGCTTAATGAAATTAAAAATTATAGAATTGTAGTTACAATTGAAGATAATGTCATTAAAGGCGGCTTTGGTTCAGGCATATTAGAGCTTTTAAGCCAGCATAATATATCGGATAAAAAGATAAAAACCCTTGGTTTTCCTGATGAATTCGTACCTCAGGGCAATTACTCGAAGCTTTTTGACAAATATAATCTGGATTCCAAGGGAATTATAAAAACTATATTGAATATGCTGTAAATTCATTTACACGGTCTATGAAATTATATGGGAGATTAAAATGGCTAAAGAAAGATTGGATACTCTGCTTGTAAACCGCGGCTTTTTTCCTACTCGAGAGAAGGCAAGAAAAAGCATAATGGCAGGCTTGATTTTTATTGAAAATAAGCGGTATGATAAACCGGGAGACATAGTAAACGCGGATTCAAATATAGAAGTAAAGGGAACTTTAATACCTTATGTAAGCAGGGGAGGTTTAAAACTTGAAAAAGCCCTGCAGGAATTTAATATAAGTGTATTGAATAAAAAAGCTATAGATGTAGGCGCCTCAACGGGAGGCTTTACAGATTGCCTTTTGAAAAATGGTGCGAAAAGCGTTGTCTCCATAGATGTAGGGTACGGGCAGTTTGCCTGGGAACTTAGAAATGATAAAAGAGTAACCCTTATGGAACGAACGAACATCCGTTACGTCAAAGAAGAAGATATAGGGTATTTATGCGATATATGCACTATCGATGTATCTTTCATCTCCTTGCGGCTGGTACTGCCTGTTGTAAAAAAGCTGTTAAACAGTGAGGGCGAAGTCATTTGCTTAATCAAGCCCCAATTTGAAGCCGGAAGGGATAAGGTAGGCAAAAAAGGGGTTGTTAAAGATCCAAAGACCCACAGGGAAGTAATAAGCTCTGTTTTAAAATTTGCATCTGATAGTGGCTTCTCCGTTATAGCTCTTTCATTCTCGCCCATAAAAGGCCCCGAAGGAAATATCGAGTACCTGGCTCATTTGAAAAATACACCTTTTATCGATACCGGGTTTGATACTGATTCTAAAGTTATTTCGGTGGTTGAAAAGTCACATAGTGAATTTGTATAGCTGTATTTTATTCTTTTGTAATGGATATGATTTATAAAGATTATCATAAAAATTTTTTGAATAATTGTTATAGTTAGCTGGACGGTGAGCTGTATGAATAAAATAGGAATAATTGTTAATATTGATAAAGATAAGGATTTGAGTATAACTAAAAATATAATAAACTGGATTGGAGAAAGAGGGGGAACTATACTCCTCTCAAAAAGCATTGCATCCAAGCTTAATTTGAAACAGTACTCTTATAAAACAGAAGATATATACAAGCAGTCGGATTTCATCCTTGTTTTGGGAGGAGATGGTACAATCCTTGGTGTTTCAAGAGAAGTATCCAAGTATGATACTCCTCTTCTAGGAATTAATTTAGGTCATTTAGGTTTTCTTGCCGAAGTGGAAGTAAAAGAGATATTTGAATCCCTTGAGAAAACTTTAAATGGAGAGTTCCACATTGAAAACAGAATTATGCTGGAAGCTAAAGTAGCGGAAAATGGTATCTTTAAAAAGTTTTATGCTTTAAATGATATTGCTTTTACAAGAGGCACCTTGTCGAGAATATTGAGGCTTAAGGTATATATAAACGATGATTACGTTACTTCACTGAGCGGAGACGGTCTTATTATAGCCTCACCTACAGGCTCTACGGCATATTCGCTGTCAGCTGGAGGCCCTATAATAAGCCCTAACCTGTCTGTTATGACCTTAACTCCCATTTGCCCCCACTCTTTATTTAACAAATCCATAGTGATATCTGACAGTGAAACCGTAAGGGTGGATTTGGAAGAGAATTACGGAAATGCATACCTTACAGTAGACGGACAGGAAGGATATAAAATAAATGAAGGACAATATGTTTCAATAAGCAAAGCACCTTTTTGTACAAGACTTATAAAATTGTCAAACAGAACTTTTTATGACGTCTTAAGAACTAAAATAACTGAAAGATAAATTTTATAAACGGAGGATAGCTAACAGATGAAAATAGCAAGACATGCAAAAATTCTGGAGATTATCAACAATAAGGAAATAGAGACTCAGGAAGATTTGGCTGAAGAGCTTAAAAAATCCGGCATAGACGTGACGCAGGCTACAGTTTCCCGTGATATTAAAGAGCTGAAGCTTATCAAAGTGCTATCAAACAGCGGCAACTATAAATATGCTGCCATTGCCCCTACGGAAAATTTGCTTTCTGACAGGTTGATATCAATTTTTTCCCAGACCGTTCTTATGATTGATTATGTGAATAACATGATTGTCATGAAAACAATATCAGGTTCTGCCCCATCTGCAGCTGAAGCCATCGATTCCTTAAACTGGGACGGCATTGTAGGTACATTGGCAGGGGACAATACCATATTTGTACTTACAAGAAGCAACGAAAAAGCTGAAGAGCTTGTGGGCAAATTTAAAAAGCTGATTAATGCATAGGAGGGTTTATTAATGCTCCTGAATTTACATATAAAGGATTTTGCATTAATAGAAGACTTGAAACTTGAATTTTCAAAAGGCTTAAATATTCTGACAGGAGAAACCGGCGCAGGAAAATCTATTATAATCGATTCTGTAAACTTTATATTAGGTGATCGCGCTTCAAAGGAAATCATAAGGCACGGCTATGAAAAGACATACGTGGAAGGTATTTTTGAATTCATTAGTAATTCCCCTTTGAAGAATATTATGGAGGAAAACGGAATAGACATTGATGAAGATATAATCATACTGTCAAGAGAGCTCAATGTATCCGGTAAAAGCATCTGCCGTATAAACGGCAAGATGGTAACAACTTCTGTCCTTAAAAGCATAGGAAGCCACTTAATTGATATTCACGGCCAGCATGAACACCAATCTCTTTTAAAAGAAGAAAATCATATGGAGCTTTTAGATATGTTCGGAAGTCAAAGGCTTCACATTTTAAAAGATGAGGTACATGTTGTTTATTCAAATGTCCAGGATATAAAAAGGGAGCTTCAATCCATAATGGGGGATGACAGGGAAAGGCAGCAAAGGCTGGATTTGTTAAATTATCAGCTTAAGGAAATAGATGAATCCAAGCTTAAGACAGGCGAGGAAGAGGACCTTAACAAACAAAAAACTCTGCTTTTAAATTCAGGTAAATTATTTTCTGTACTTAATGATTCTTATAATAATTTATACGAGAGCGAAGAGCAACCTTCGGTCTTTGACAGGCTTGGAAAAACTTTATCCGAATTTAAAAGTATTATGAATCTGGATGAGAAGCTTTCTGAAATCCATAAGTCATTGGAAGACTCATATTACGGACTTGAAGGCGCCATTAATGATATCAGAGGATATAGGGAAAAAATCGATTTTGATCCCGAACTGATAGATCAGGTGGAATATCGCTTGGATACCATAAACAAGCTTAAGCGCAAATATGGTTCAACCATAGAGGATATACTTAAATACAGGGAAAAAATCTATATAGAAATTGATAATATACAAAACAGCGAAGAAAGAATATCTAGCCTTAAAGCACGCCTTGATTCAGAAAATAAAATCCTTTTTAATATAAGCGCTGGATTATCGGAGGAAAGACATGCTGCAGCACGGAGAATGGAAAAAGGTATAGAAGATGAGTTAAAGTTTCTGGGTATGGATAAAAGCCGTTTTGTGGTTAATTTTGAAATCATAAAAAAAGACGGACAGATAGTTTGCAATGATAAGGGAGTGGATATTATAACCTTTCTTATATCCACCAATATAGGAGAACCGGAAAAAAGTTTATCAAAAATTGCCTCCGGAGGTGAACTATCCCGTATAATGCTGGCAGTAAAAACCGTTTTAGCATATACCGATAAAATACCCAGCCTTATTTTTGATGAGATTGATACGGGTATTTCAGGTAAAGCCGCACAGGCCGTAGGTGAAAAATTGCGGCAATTATCAGGCAGCCATCAGATTATATGCGTTACTCATCTGCCGCAGATTGCTTCCATGGCGGATACCCATTTTTATATATCCAAAGCATCAGATGGCAATAAAACTAATACGAGTGTCAAAATATTAAATCATAAAGAAAAGATAAATGAAATAGCCAGGATGCTTGTAGGAGCAAAAATAACCGCCCTTACTTTACAGCATGCCGAAGAGATGCTTATTATGTCTCAAAAAATTAAAAAAGCAAATTAAAGCGGAACTATATTTATTGTTCCTCTTTTTTTTATGTAAATTCAAGATTAATTTATGAAAGTTTCAGCTTAATTACCAATAATGAAAATTTTATTATAGTATAAAACAATTTTAAAAAGGTTAATTTAAACATATAAACGTGAGTTTATGAGGAGAGGATGACTTCTGTGGGATGACTGGAGAGTGATTGAATTGTACAGAGCACGGCTCAATAAAGTTGTACTATATACTTTTTGCTGTACAATTTTTATTTTTTTTATTATCTTACTCAAGATGTCTCAAATGCCCAACAATATATTCCTTCTTGAAGGAGAAAATCATTTATTTGATGTAAGGCTTCCCATCAATGTAAGTGTGGACTCCACTGGGAGCGATATAAAGCTCAACGGCAGCGAACTTAATGGAGATAAAGTCAATTTAAACTTATCGTCTCCATTTAAGATTCAATCAGAAAAAAACGGCAAAACAGATTTAAGCATACGTTTTTTAGGTATTATTCCCCTTAAGCATGTAACTATTAATGTAATCCCTCAGGTAAGCGTAATTCCCGGCGGTCAGTCCGTTGGAGTAAAGCTCAATACCAAAGGTGTAATGGTAGTAGGTACGTCAAAAGTTGAATCAGCAGAAGGGATAGAATTAAGCCCCTGCACTGATTCAGGTATAAGGATAGGAGACACAATTTTAAAGATAAACAATCACTTAGTAAAAGACGGGGACCATGTTTCTAAACTTATAAACTCCTGCGAAGGCAAGATTTTAAAGTTTACGATTATACGGAAAGAAAAAGAACTAGAAATCAATGTAAAGCCTGTTAAATCCAAGGAGGATAACCGTTATAAAATCGGTGCCTGGATAAGGGATTCAACGGCAGGTGTAGGCACATTGACCTTTTACTGCCCTCATAATGATACATTTGGTGCCTTAGGCCATCCAATAACAGATGTGGATACTGGGGTAATAATGACTGTTGACTCAGGAAAAATAGTACCGTCAAAAATTATATCAATTCAGCCGGGCATGAGGGGAAGGCCGGGCGAATTACGGGGTCTTTTTTTGGATGATGAAGAAGATTTAGGAACAATAGAGAAGAATACTTCGTCAGGTATATACGGCAAGACCTTTAAAAATCCTGTCAATAATATTTACAGTCAGCCAATTCCCGTAGGTCTGCAAAATCAGATAAAGGAAGGTCCGGCAAAAATATTGACAACAATTAACGGCACAAGCATAGAAGAATATGATATTGTTATAGAAAAGCTGACACCACAGAGCAAACCCAATCCTAAAAGCATGATAATCAAAGTTGTTGACGAAGAGCTGCTGCAAAAAACAGGCGGTATCGTCCAGGGAATGAGCGGCAGTCCCATTATTCAGGATGGAAGGCTTGTAGGAGCTGTGACCCATGTTTTTATCAACAGGCCGGATATGGGTTACGGAATATATATAGAATGGATGTTAAAGGAAGCCGGTATAGAATTAAAAAAATAATTTGCCAATCTGCATTAAATGGCAGTTAAATGAAAACATTTAACTGCCATTTTAGCATTAATTGTACTATTTAGGAGTTTATATACATATATTATTTAATGAAAAAATACTAAAATTTAATTTTTATATAAAAAAATTGCATTTTACAAAAAAAAATTTTTAAAAATACAATTTTTGAGAAGGAAAATTTTATACTTTGTCGAATTAAATAATTGCTAACATTTGGAAATAAATTGAAAAGGAGGATAAGTAAATGGAAGAAAAAAAAATCAAAATAGTTATTGCAGATGACAATAAAGAATTTTGCAATATCTTAAGCGACTATTTAAAAAAACAGGAAGATTTCGAGGTAGTAGGGGTTGCAAAGGACGGTTTAGAAGCGTTAGCACTAATCTCCCAGGAAAATCCCGATATATTGGTTCTTGACATAATCATGCCGCATTTAGATGGTTTAGGTGTGTTAGAAAGATTAAACAGTTACGATCCTGCTTCTATTCCAAAAATAATTATTCTCTCAGCGGTAGGCCAGGATAAAATTACTCAAAGAGCTATAAACCTTGGGGCAGATTACTATGTTGTTAAACCTTTTGAATTAGAGGTGTTTGCCAACAGGATAAGGCAAATGTTCAGTGGCACCTACACCAGTCATGAAAGCAGAAGAACAATAGCTTATACTGAAGAACACAATTCAAATCTGCTGAATAATAATTTAGAATCAGAAATCACCAACATAATACACGAAATTGGTGTGCCCGCACACATTAAAGGTTACCTGTACTTAAGAGAAGCCATATTTATGGTTGTAAATGATGTTGAGCTTTTAAGTGCCGTTACTAAAGAACTGTATCCTTCCATAGCAAAGAAATTCAATACTACCGCCAGCCGCGTAGAGAGGGCAATCCGTCATGCCATCGAAGTTGCTTGGTCAAGAGGTCAGGTAGAAACAATTAATAAAATATTTGGATATACCATACATAACAGCAAAGGCAAGCCCACGAATTCCGAATTCATCGCCATGGTAGCCGATAAATTAAGGTTAAAACAAAAGGTGGGCTAAAGATAATACCCTACGAATTTTCGAAATCAATATTGTTTATACCGTAAAATCACATGATATATTCTAAACATTCTACATTGGTATAAATGTTAAGCAATAAATAATAAACTTCCTTGATCAAGGAAGTTTATTTTATTGTGTAACGGATACCACAGGCTGCGCCTAATGTCATTTAGTTAAGACAATTAATACAGTTCAATATCATAAACAGGAGTATATCAAAATATGCCCCTGTTTTTTCTTGAAAATAAATAAAAAACACTTGCCTTTTTTCTGCTAATATGTGGCAACGTTCCCTTAAATGAATCATATTTAAGGAGGCAATTATGTGTAAATGACTAGAAAATAGAATAAAAAAACAAAAGCAAATCCGCAGCTATATCACTATCTGCCATCAAAAGTAAGGTTTAATTTCATGGATAGTAAAAATGAACATTACCCTATAGGTTTCAGGCTGACAAGATTCAAAATCAAGGAAAACGAATATGAAACTATCATCAGTAATCTTAGCTTTGATGAGTTTGAATCAGAAGACATAAAGAGGATTTATCATATGAGATGGGTAATAGAGACATCCTTTCGTGATTTGAAGTATACTTTGAAATTTTGAAGGTTTGCCAAAAGTAATAAAGCTGAGTGAGTCATGTGAGAGACCGTAAACTGATTTATAAGATTGACTATTTTTGGGTGTTAGTTTATAATTATATCCATTAGTAAAATATAATAATATACTAGTGGATTAAGATATCTACTCTTGATATTAAAACTTATCTGCCATTTGGCGGTTGTTGAAAAAATTTTAATAATTATAGGAGTATATAATGGAACCAAAAAACGTACAAATATCAATAAAAGAGAAGATAATCAGCAAAGCCTCCGAACTTTTTAGGCGTGATGGCTACACAAATATGAGAATTACAAAAGTTGCCGCTTCACTGGGTATATCACCGGGGAATATGACTTATTACTTTCCCACAAAAGACAGCCTGGTAGAATATTTCTATCTAACTTATATTAAAAATATTCAAGCATGGGTGGAATTGTCTAATTTATCAATTGAGCATTTTTTTTCTAGGAGACTCTATAACCTTTGCATACAGGATATCAATATTATGAATGATGACGCTGCCCGAAGATTCTATTATGAGCTTCTGGGACAGCCTGTTTTATGGAACATGATGAGGCAGTTTTCTCATGAGTCGTTTCGGTTGCTGTACGATTACGAAAGTATACGTATAAATCCTGAGCAGCATAAGTATTACACGGAAAGTAATGTGGGAATGTTTCAGGCTCTGGATAAAATGTTTATTGAAGAAGGGGATTTCAGTATGGCATCCATATATAGTCATGTTACTCTAAAACAACATATGCGTACAAGACTTTGGGATGTCTACCGGGTAATGCCCGAAACTCCGGCAACGCGGGAAGGGGTCGTTGAATCAATTATATTCCATGTTGATGAACTAAAAAAATATGATTTTTCTAACATAAAATTATTACCTTAGAATTTTACACAAGCCATCACCTTTAGGTGGTGGCTTGAACTTTTGGCGTGTCCATTATAGGTGACAGCTCGTTTATGCATATTATGCTCTATATGATATTTTCTTAGATTATCCTGCTAAACGAAAGAATTCTCCAACAACTTTTCTATGGTACATATCATCTACACCTGCTATATAAAACCAATCCTTATCATTTCTATGTAGATTAATTTATTAAATGTCCTGAATTCTCTTTTTTTTTCTCTCCAATATTAGTTTTAATATTTTCTTTCTATATTCTGAGTGAATCATTTTTATCTGTCATTACAGAGCATTTCATCCAAAAGTTTAATAGAATCATTAAAGCCTGTCGCAATTAATACTAGATATATAAATAAATGAATCAAATAAATATTTGACATACATAAGCAATATAGTATAATAAAGATAATATTAGTATTATATAAAAATTTACTAGAATTTATTACGGTAATAAACTTTCAAAAGGGGGGATATAATGGCAATTTTAATCATAAGAGAGGTGGGAACATGAGCTATAAAAGAGAATATGGACGAAATTTAAGAAGGGTATTTTGGGACATAACAAATACCACAGAACTTGAAATATCATTGACGATTTAAACTTTTTAACCTTTTAGATAGGCAGCATTTTGCAATCTCTTTGAAGACTGGGTAGAGATACATATATTATAATTATTGGGCAATAAATGTACTAAAGATTGTTAAAAATTCTTTTAACTTCATTTCAAAAAATACCTATGCACATACATGAGAAAGGTTCGAAGGATGCAATGAGCTACCAGGATAAATAGGACAGGCTTTTGATTGCGTTTTCAAACTTCCAAAAGAAATTAAGAAGCAATGTCAAAGATCTGCTCTGCCCCAATAGGGAAATTTGTATATATAAGGATATTATTACAATAATGGAGGTAAATATGTTTACAAATAAAGAAGTTCAGCAGAAATATGAAGAGCGCCTGAAGAATTATACCGATGCGGTTTGCATGAGAGAACCTAAACGTCTTCCAGTTGGTGTCAATTTTCATACAGCCCAGATAGCATGGGCAGGCACCAATGTAAAAAGGTGCGTTTATAACGGTGATTTTTACGCTGAAGCATGTTCGGAATTTTACAAAGATTATGATGTAGACCTACTTACAATTCCTCTTCTAAATGCACTTGAAGCCATCTGGATTTTAGGAAGAGATACTTTCTTTGTAAGTAAAGATGGTATCACTGTGCAGTATAAGGAAAATGTTCCTATGGAGGGTTATGAATATGACAAACTTATTGCTGATCCAATGGAATTTATCACAGGAACTTTATTCCCCAGAAAATTTCCCCATCTAGTCGAAGGACACGATTCCAGTTATGAACTATTGCGCGCCGTAAGTGAAGCTTTCATACGGTTCAAAAGTTCCATGGCAAAATACAGCGCTTTGGCAAAAGACAAATACGGAATAATCGGTTATAACGGCGGTAAAGTGTATGTTCCATTTGATGTACTTTTAGATAGAATCAGAGGTGTTGCCAATACTTTGGTTGATATTAGGCGTCAGCCAGAAAAAGTTATTCAGGCATGTGAAGCCTTAATGCCTATTTATTTGAAACCCATGACAAACTTAAGCCAACCTGTCCCGCATGGCTTTTGCACAATACATGCGCCTATGTTTTTAAACCGTAAGCAGTTCGAAAAATTTTACTGGCCTGGATTTAAGCAAATGCTTATGCATGCTTATGAGAAAGGCTCTTTAACCTGGGTTCAGCTTCAGGGCAACTGCGAACATATTTACGACTATTTCCTAGAGCTTCCGAAGGGCGCTGTTATTCTTAATATAGAAAAAGAAGATCCTATTAAAATTAAGAAAAAGTATGGTCATCACATTGTAATTGAAGCAGGAATACCTTTTACGGCGTACAGATATAAATCAAATCAAGAGTGTCTTGATATGGCTAAAAGAATTATTGATGAGTGTGCACCCGGTGGGGGATTCATTTTTGGTGCAGAATTCGGAGGGCTGTCAGCTGCAGATTTATGCAAGGAAAACATGTCCGCAGTGTTCCAATTAGTGCATGATTACAGATAGGAGGAAAGGAGAATTTTTATGGAAGAAAATAAAATTGCCAATTTGCTTGAAGAGCTTGAGATTGATGAGACATTTTTAGATTCACTTGAATCAAGAAAGAAATTTGTTTTTGACTTAACATTGATGCTTATTGAGATTTAATTAGTGAAAATAATTACATAATTAACCTTTAACAACCATCAAATGATCTGTCAGATAAAATTATTTTAGGAGGAAAAAAATGTCGGAAATTATTAAAAAAAGCAATCTTAATACTTCTCTCTCTCTGGAAGTTATTAAAAAAAATTATCTTCATATTTTTATTTCTTTGGCAATCTTCCTGGTAATAAGAATCTTTCTTCCAGCCGGAAATGGCCTTACTGATAAGGGTGTGACAGTTCTTGCATTGTTTATGGGGACAATTTGGCTGTGGATATTCGTAGGGGTCGACTGGTCATCACTGTTGGCGCCGGCAGTAATGATTATGGCGGGCGTTTTATCACAGGCAGATATGCTTGCAGTATCTTTTGGAAACTTTTGTTTTGCCTATGTTTTGGCCGGAATGCTTCTCAATGCTGCCTTAGTGGATGCAGGGGTTATCCAGCATATAGCAAGCTGGTTTATTTCAAGGAAGATATGCAAAGGCAGACCCTGGGTATTTATAACCCTTTTCCTGTTATCCTGCCTTTTGATAGCAATGTTCCTTGACTGCGTACCGGTAACACTAATTTATTTAACTATGGTAGACGGCCTATGTCAGGAACTCGGATACGAAAAAGGCTCCAAGTTCGGCCAGGCGCTGGTTGCTGCCGTATTGTGGCTGGTTGTTATAGGATACGGTGCAACACCAATTTCTCACCCTATCGCCGTTCTCATGCTTGGTTTTCTTAATGATGCTCATAGTACCGTTTCCTTCGTCCAATTCATGGCAATAGGCATTCCATTCGCTATATTCTTCTTCGCACTTACTATCCTGGCACTGAAGATATTCGTTAAACCTGACTTTTCAAAATTTGCTGCTTATGATCCCGAAGAACGTATAAAAGGAATGAAACCCCTTTCAATTCAAGCGAAGATCAGCCTTGCCGTATTCATTGCAGTTGTGATTATGTGGCTGATGCCGGACGCCATGGCTCCCATATTACCGGGCATCAGTGCATACTTCAAGACTGTAGGAATGGTTGCACCACCTTTGCTGGGTATTGCAGTTCTGTCAATAGTCCGTGTTAAACGCGAAGATAATGCTGCAGTAGTTGAACCGGTTCTCGATCTTAAGAAAAAGATATATCAAATATCTCTTCCTACGCTTATCTTTATCGTAGGTATCCAGTCGTTTGCAAATACCCTAAACAGCCCTGTTACAGGTATAAGCAAATTCCTGGGCAACCTCTTTCAACCGGTTGCACAAAATGTTTCTCCAGGAACGCTGGTGTTCATTGCCATGCTTCTGGCAATCGCAATAACACAATTCATGTCAAATCTTGTTGTTCAGGCGTTAATGTGGTCTGCATTTCTTCCGGTTATACAAGCAGTCAACGCTGCAGGCGGAAAGTTAAATATGGCTGCATTCGGGATTATACTGTCAATCGTTGTTAATGTTGCATTTATATTCCCGTCAGCATATGTATGTGCACCTTTGTGCTATACCTCCGGATATCTTGAGGTAAAAGATGGTGTTAAACTTGGTCTGCCCATGGTAATTGTAGCATATTTGGTGCTCTTAATAGTATTTTTCCCTATTGCCAGCGCTATTCTGTGAAAAGTACCGTTTTAACTGAAACCATATTCAGAGATAGCAGATAAAAATTGCTATCCCTGAATAAATAAGTTTAACAAGAATAAGAAGTATTAATAATTCAGCAAGAAGGATGGGGAAAGGACAATGGAATATAAAGACTTTGATGGAATCATCAAGGCTGCGGAAAGATTAAATCAAACTTCACGTGTTGCTGTTGCGAATGCCGCAGATGCCCATGTGCTGGGTTTCCTCTTTGCAGCAAAAGAGAAAGGAATAACACTGCCTATTCTCGTGGGAAATGAAAAGAAAATTAAGAACACATTGATGGATTCGCGGCAAAATCCCAACGATTATGAAATATATGACTCTCCGGATGGTGAAGAGGCGCAAATGGCGGTTGATCTGGTGCGAGATGGGAAAGCTGATTTTTTAATGAAAGGTATGATGGAAACATCTGATTTTTTGAGGCCTATTGTAAAAAAAGAAAATGGATTAAGAATAGGCAGGATCATGTCTTATGTAGCGCTCATGTCTTTTGCAGGTTATCACAAGTTGATTATTTGTACCGATGGAGGCATGGTGACTTATCCTGATTATGAAAAGAAAAAACAGATTGTAATAAATGCCGTTGATGTTCTTCATGCAATAGGATATGAGAAACCTAAGGTTGCCGTTTTGTGCTGCAAGGAAACGGTGGATGAAGAAATGCCTGAAACGGTGGATGCGGCAATGCTTAAACAAGCTTCATTGGCAGGAGGGCTGGGTGATTGTGCCGTCGAAGGGCCTCTTTCATACGATATTTGTATGAGTCCGGAGATTGCAGCCATTAAAAAGTTTAAATGTGAGCACTCAGGAAATTTTGATGTACTTCTGTTTCCTAATATTCACTGCTGCAATATTTTTGTCAAGTCACTTGTTATTCATCAAAAAGCCAGAGCAGCGACTATTATCACAGGCTGCAGGGTACCGGTAATCGCACCTTCCAGAGGCAGCACAACAGAAGAGCAGATTTTATCCCTGGCACTGGCAAGTCTGGCGGCAGGCAAAGGAGGCTGTGTATGAAAATTTTAGCCATCAATCCTGGCGGTACAAGCATGCGTGTCACCATGTATGACGATTTAAAGGAAGTATGGAATGAGCATATAGTACTTGATGAAGATTTTATTAAATCATATCCGGTGATAAAGGACCAGTTTGAAGGACGCTTAAATGCCATCATAAATCTACTCAAGGAAAAAGGCGAGGATTTAAACGATGTAGCTGCAATTGCTGCCAGAGGCGGAAATCTTTTGGGAATTGAAGCCGGTGCATATGAAGTAACAGAGGAGATGCTGCAAAGGCTTAAGGAAGCGGATATAGACCACGCATCCAATCTGGGGGCACCGCTTGCATATAGTATCGGGAATCTGCTTGGAATAAAGTCATATATATATGATGCTGTTACTGCAGATGAGCTTAATGATGTGTCACGTATTACCGGAATCAATGAAATACGCCGCCGCGGCAGGGCTCATAATTTGAATATGCGCGCAATGGCAATTGAAACAGCAAAAATTATAGGAAAAGACTATAACAAAGCCAATATTCTTATTGCCCACTTGGGCAGCGGTTTCAGTTTTGCCATACATAGCAACGGGCGTATCATCGATGTTATCTCGGATGATGAAGGTGCATTCAGCCCGGAAAGGGCAGGCTTTATACCCCCCTATAGGCTCATTGATCTTATTTTCGAACATAAATACACAAAAAATGAAATTATGACTGTCTTAACACGCTCCGGAGGACTGATGTCTCTTATGGGAAGCACAGATTTTTTAAAGCTGGAAAAAGCCTTCGATAGTGGAGATGAATGGTCAAATATTGTTTATGAAGCAATGGCTCTTAATGTAGCAAAATCGATTGGAAAATTGTCAGTAGTGGTGTCGGGGAAAGTTGATGCTATTACACTAACAGGAACAATTGCATATTCACAAAAATTTACCGGTAAAATCAAAGATAGGGTGGAGTTTATAGCTCCCGTCCATGTACTGGCAGGTGAACATGAAATGGTGTCGTTGGCCGGAGGTATTTATCGGGTTATAAACGGTGAAGAAAATGCAAGAAAGATATAAGTTGATAATTGAATAAAAAAATAAAATTGACAAAAGGAAGGAAGTTACTATGAAGAAAACTATTCTTAGTGGTAATGAAGCTGTTGCCAGAGGTGCATATGAAGCAGGCTGTACGTATGCCGTAGGTTACCCTGGAACGCCGAGTACCGAAATTATTGAAGCAATATCAACAGAATATTTAAATGATATATATTGTCATTGGGCAACGAATGAAAAGGTTGCAACAGAAATGGCATTTGGGGCAAGCATTGGAGGCGCAAGAGCCATTACAACAATGAAAGCCCAGGGTATGAATGTAGCTACAGATCCAATTTTTGTTATGGCTTATCAGGGAGTTACGGGGGGAGTAGTTATTCTTTGTGCTGACGACCCGGGTTGTCACAGTTCACAAAATGAACAGGATGACAGATATTATGCTAAGCATGCAAAAATTCTTATGCTGGAACCTTCTGACTCCCAGGAGTGCAAGGATTTCACAAAAGAGGCCTTTGAGATCAGTGAAAGATTCGATATTCCTATATTGGTAAGAACGACAACGAGAGTCTCACACTCAAAGAGTATAGTAGAATTATATGATAGGGATAGTTTCAAACTAGAGAAATATGAACGTATTTTTGGCAAATTCTCCAATATGCCAAATCACGTAAATGCCAACCATCGTAAGCTTGAAGAAAATTTAAGCCTGGCTAAAAAGTTCTCAAATAATTGCAAATATAACATAGTTGAAAATAATGCCGGATCCCGGATTGGCATTATAGCGAACGGAATTTCTTATCAGTATTCCAGAGAGGTGTTTGGTGATACTGCTTCCTATCTTAAAATAGGTCTGTCGTATCCGTTACCCGATAAATTGATAGTTGACTTTGCAAAGGATTATGAAACCATTTATGTTGTGGAAGAAAATGATCCGTATTTGGAAGAGTATGTGAAATCGCTGGGGGTAAACTGCATAGGCAAAGATAGAATACCTACATGTGGAGAATTAAACCCGTCAATTATCAGAGAAGCCCTCACCGGCGAGCTGCATGAAAGTTATACAGCATCGTTTGATGCTCCCAACCGTCCCCCTGTATTCTGTGCAGGATGTCCTCACAAGGGATTTTATTTTGCACTTGGTAAACACCGAGATCAATATGTTTGCTATGCTGATGTTGGGTGTTATGCAATGGGATACAACCCACCGCTCAACGGTTATGATGCTATTTCTGTAATGGGCGCTTCTTTTTCGGCAGGAAACGGCCTCAGCCGGGCATTACAACAGCAGGGCGATAAACGTAAGGTTATTGCTGCCATTGGAGACTCAACATTTTTCCATTCGGGAATTACGGGCTTAGTGGATATTGTTAAAACCAATGCCAATGTAGTAGTTGCCGTACTCGATAATAGAACAACCGCTATGACGGGTCATCAGCTGCATCCCGGAAATGATTCCAACTTAATGGGAGATGATATTAAGGCGGTTGACATTGTTAGAGTAGCTATTGGCGTGGGTATTAAGGAAGAGAACATAAGAGTTATTGATCCTATTAATCAGGAAGATATGCATAAAACATTGGACGAAGCCTATGAAGTTGATGATGCTTTCCTTATAGTTGCAAAGCATCCGTGTGCATTAATTAAATCAGTTGTAAAAGAAAACGCCAATAAGTATTGCGAAGTGGACCCCGATAAGTGCGTAGGATGCAAAAGCTGCATAAAACTTGTTTGCCCCTCTATTTCATTTATCAATAATAAAGCAGTTATTACAGATAAGAATGCTTGTACGGCGTGCGGCCTCTGTGTACAGCAATGTAAATTTAATGCGATTTCGAAAGTTGGTGAATAATTATGACGATAACTAGCATTCTTTTAATAGGCGTGGGCGGACAAGGTACGGTTCTTGCAACAAAAATACTGACACAAGGCCTTCTTAAAAAGAATTATGATGTGAAAATGAGCGAAATTCATGGTGCCGCTCAGCGAGGCGGTTCGGTTACTACACAGCTTAGGTTCGGACCAAAAGTTTATTCTCCCATCGTTGGTAAAGGCGATGCCGATATTATTGTGGCATTTGAGGAGTCAGAAGCTTTAAGAGCACTTCCATTCCTGAGAAAGGGTGGAAAAATTATTATGGATGCAAAAGAAATTTATCCTGCTCAGGTACAGATTGGCGAAGCTGAATATCCAAAGGGAATCGTCGCGGAACTGACAAAAGTAGTTGGTAATGTTCAGGTAGTCAAAGCTTCTGAAATAGCTGAAAAACTTGGCAATGTCCGTTCTCAAAATATAGTTCTTCTAGGTACTCTCGCCAAAGCGCTCAATATTACAGGAGTAGACTGGGAAGGGCTTGTAGAGGCATCGGTTCCTTCTCACACAAAGGAAATGAACAAGGCTGCTTTTAAGGCAGGTTATGAAGCCTGATAAAAAAACAAATATTTGGAGGCATAGGTATGAGTGTAAAAAAGATTGTTGCCCTAAATGGAAGCCCTCATAAACAAGGGAAAACTGCTTCCCTGATCGATGAAGTCATTAAGGTGGCACGTGAGCAGGGAGCCGAAGTTAAGTCATACCATTTAAACGGTATGAAGATAAAAGGCTGTCAGGGCTGTTACAGTTGCAGGGTAAAGGGACGATGTGTTTTACAAGATGATATGCAGGTGTTATATGACGAGATTGAGAGTGCCGACAGTATCATACTTGGTACACCCGTATATATGTGGCAGATGTCTGCACAATTGAAACTGGCGGTTGACCGTTTTATGCCATTTCTAGGTGCGGGTTACCGCACTAATCTGGCTCCGGGTAAAAAAGTCCTGATTGCGGTAACTCAGAATAGGCCGGACACTTCTATGTTTTATCACTATTTTGAACATATGGGTAAAAATCTTGTATTCCTTGGATTTAGTGAATATAAAATACTTATCTTTGCAGGGGCAGATAAGCTGGAGAACTTGCAAAAGCAAACCGAAGTAATGGCAGAGGCCAGGCAGATAGGCGGCTGGCTTTCCGGTATATGATTAAGACAGATGCAGGTATGAAACCTTTTTAAAGATAATGTAAAAGTTAAGAAATTCTATATCAATGGAGGTATAAAAATGATTGATCTTACTAAATTAACCGAGGCTGTAGGCGAATTGGATGAAGAGCAGGTATTGGCATTTATCGAAGAGTCCATCGCCACAAACCCTTCCGAAGAGGAAGCTCAAAAAGTCGTCGCCGCATGCCAGGCAGGAATGACTGCAGTAGGTGACATGTTTGATAAAGGCGAATATTTTGTAGGTGATCTAATTTTTGCAGGGGAATTACTCACAAATGCGATTAGCAAGTTAAAGGCGATTTTAGGCTCGGGTGATGCTGCAAAAGTTGGTGTCATTTTACTGGGCACCGTCTCCGGTGACTTGCATGACATTGGCAAGAACATATTTAAGAGTATGGCTGAGGCTGCAGGTTTTGAAGTAGTTGATATAGGAATTGACCAACCTGCAGATGCATTTGTTGAAAAAGTCAAAGAGATAAAGCCTTTTGTAGTTGGAATGAGCGGAGTATTAACACTGGCACTAGAATCTATGAAGGAAACAGTAGATGCCTTGAAAGAGGCAGGACTTAGAGACAGTGTAAAGATAATTATCGGTGGTAATCCTGTTACCGCAGATGCCTGCAGACAGATAGGTGCAGATGCTTTCACCACTAATGCTGCAGAAGGCGTAAAGATATGCCAGGATTGGGTTAAGTAAAATCTTATATTTATATATTGGTGAAAAATTGACAAATATAATAAACATTACCATAATTAAATATAAATATAAGAAGAATTATATTAATAATGGGAGCAGGTAAGGCAAAGGAGGTCAAAATATGAGCTTCACTGTTTTAATACCTCAGAATATCTCAAAAAACGGTATAAATTACTTGATGGAATGTGGATATAAAATTAAGATGGGAAACGGCTGTGACGAGAAGGCTATAACAGAAGATGTAGTGGACTGTGATGCTATATTGGTACGGAATGTAAGAATTACACCTAAAATAATTGACGCAGGTAACAAGCTTAAAGTTATTGCAAGGCATGGCGTAGGGCTGGATACTATTGACGTTGATTATGCCGAAAAAAAGGGAGTTTGGGTGACAAATGCTCCATTATCCAATACTAATGCTGTAGCAGAGCATACCATGTTTTTATTGTTATCCTGTTCTAAAAATGCAAAAGTGATAGATGAGGAATTTAGAAATGGAAACTTTGATATCAGAAATACTGTAACAAATATTGAACTGAAAGGTAAAACACTTGGCATTATAGGTTTGGGGAGAATTGGGCAAAGCGTTGCAAAAAAAGCCTTTTACGGCTTTTCCATGAATGTTATAGGGTACAAGCCTCGTGCTAAAAGAGAAGACATATTCCATGAAATAGTCTTAAAAGATAATATACAAGAGGTACTTGAATGCTCAGATTTTGTCACTCTGCATTTACCTTTGCTGCCTGCAACTAAAAAGAGCATTGGAATGGAGCAATTTGTGGCTATGAAAAAGGAAAGCTACTTTATTAATACTTCAAGAGGGGCAATTATAAAAGAAGGGGAACTGATAGAAGCATTGGAGAAAAAGGTAATCGCCGGAGCCGCTATTGACGTTTTTGAAGAGGAACCTCCAAATGCAAACGATAAATTGCTTCATATGAATAACGTTATTGTAACCCCTCATAATGCGGCTTTCACATATGAATCATATGAAAATATGGCAATGGACGCAGCCTTGGGAGTTCATGAAGTGTTAAGCGGGAAGATACCAACATGGGCAGGAAACAGGCCGCAAAACACCTAATACATAATGTAAGAAGTTAAGTTGCTGTTATTAGGTAATATGATGGAAGGAACGTTGCGGAAGACTCAAGAGGCTGTTAACGAAGCAGTGGAGAAGCTGCCCCATTATGAGCGGCAGCGAGTTGTGGGGCAGACCGGAGTTGAGTTTACAGCTTCATGAGTCTGGAGCTGTGGATGAAATCATATTAACCTGGTGCAATGGATTAATTTAACAAAGCATAATAAATACTGGGAAGGAGAATAAAAATGCCAACTCTCGATATTAGAACTTATCCACTTACAAAAGAAGAGCGACATAGAGTTTCAACTAGCTTATATGAAGTCATGAAGGAAGTTGTGGGTGACAGGGTAATAGATATTTACATAAGTGCTTATGAATCATTTTACAGAAAAGCTGTAGATATTGAGGAACCTTCTGCCCTTATAAGCGTTTTGGGTGCAATAACCATTAACAGACACGATTTTGAGATACTCACAAAGAAGGTATACCAGGAATTTATTAAAGCAGTAAACAAGCCTGATATGAATGTTACTTTTTCATACTCCCTTACAGATCAGGATCACCTGGCTGGGAATGGAGTATTACTGTCCGACTTTCCAATAAACCGGCTTGTAAAATGACGTTTGTTCAATATAATAGGTTTTACACTTCAATATCCAAAGAAGTAAGGTCGTAAAGCTAATCCTCAATTGTAAGGCCAGTTTAAAGTGTAAAGATAACCAATTGGCTTCGCCCGGCACCGGATTTTCGGTTACATCATATAAAAATCTGGGATGAAGTAAAGTCTAGAACAGTACTGTATAGAGAAACAAACAGCATAATTACTGATATTGCAGGGGCGTTCATTTCTATATGTTATTTAAAGTCATATAGAAATGAACGCCCCTTTTTTTTATACTAGTGGGTTGTAAAACTTAAAACTGTATCAAAATATTAAAATTATTATTGGTAAAATAATACACTTACAAAAGACAAGGAGTATTATTATGCCAAAGAAAGTTTATGAAGTGAATTTATCAACAGAAGAAATTGAGCAACTTCAATCAATTACCCATAAAAGTGGAAAACATTCTGCAAAAACAATAATGCATGCAAATATTCTACTCCATACAATGATAGACTTATTGAGCGAAAAAAAGATAACCGGGAGTTAGCAGAACTATTTGGTGTTTCACCTACAACCATAAATCAAGTACGTAAGATATATGCAACCGAAGGCTTGCAAGCTGCATTAAACAGTATGATTTGGAATATTTATGAATCCCTCCAAAGATGTATTTTCCATGGGTCTGTCTCAGCTTCTTTAAGGAGTATAAAATCCCATTCATTGTTTTTGCCCCCATAAGCAAAATAAACATGCAAGCTCATGGTCTTATAAGGCTCTCTGCCGCTGTCATTTTTATATTGCTTTATTATATTAACCGGATCAAAATTATATTTTGGTGTATCCTCTATATTGATAAGATCCGGTTTGAAGTTATCATCATAGAGCATCCACAAGCTTCCGTTGCTGCCGCTTATATTGCATGCACCGATTTCTCTGTATTTTAGCATATTATAATTCAAATATTCACTTAGAATAACTGTATCACTTGTTTTTAAGGCCTGGAAATAATCGCTTATGGTTTTTTTCCCTGCCTCAATATCTAAGGATGTAATAGGCAATACCGCTACCATCGATTCATCTTCACTGTTTTGAACAGGCAGGTTAACTGTATTTAAAGCCGCTTCTTTTTTATTTACCCCGGCTTTGATTTCTTCATCACTTTTTATATTATCTGAACAGGATGTAATTCCTAACATCATAGTAAATATTAAAAATACACCTATTAGTGATTTTTTCAATTTCATTCCTCCTATTTTGTTAAATTATAAATTATTATATAATATGCAAGCAGAAAAGTAAATTGCCGGTATTCTTATTATTTTATAAAGCAATATAATATAAATAATTTTTATAGGTTAAATAAATAATACATATATAGATTTCTATCAAAGGTAGATGATATATATGACGAGGATAACAGGAAAAGCCAGCAAAAGTAAATTGACAAAACATTTAATACATACATTAAAAAAAGACTGCATTCCCATTATAAGCCATAAGGGCATAGATCTTGTGGCTGCACAGGATTTAGCAAATAAAAAAATAAAAGCTATATTAAATTGCGCACCTTCTCTTGAACCCAGCAGCTCAAATGAGGGGGTAAAATACCTTTTAGAAGAGGGAATATATATCTTTGATGTTAAGGATGGAGAAATTTTCAATATAATTCATGATGGGGATGCCATATGTATTATAGATTCCGAACTTCATATAAATAATCAGTTCTGGTGCTACTTAAAACCCATCACAAGTGATGATATTAAAGAGCTGAATCAATATTCGCTCATATTACATGAAACTAAGGAAAATTTCATTAAAAATACCATCAATCATATGCAGGAGGAGTTTCAGTATTTTTTAAGTAATGTATGTTTACCTGAAATCAGCACAGAAATCGAAGGCAGGGAGGTTATAATTGTCTCCAGAGGCCGAGGTTATAGGCAGGACTTAATGCTTGTTAAAAATTATATCGCAAATAAAAATCCGGTTATTATAAGTGTAGACGGCGGTGCTGACGCCCTATATGACTTAAGGGTAAAAAGCCATATAATTATAGGTGATATGGACAGCGTAAGCGATAAATCCTTAAAAGGTGCTCAAGAGATATTGGTTCACAGCTATCTGGACGGATATGCTCCCGGAGAGGATAGAACAAGATCTTTGAATTTAAATTACAAGCTTATTTCTGTGAAAGGTACATCTGAGGACGCTGCCGTTATTTTGGCTGCATCATATGGAGCATTGCGTATTTTCACCATAGGCAGTCATACGGGAATAGATGAATTCTTAGAAAAAAAGAGGCAGGGAATGTCCAGTACATTGCTCCTTAGAATGCTCTATGGTTCTAAATTAACTGAGTTAAAGGGAATGGAGAGCATATTAAAATACAATAAGCAAAATTACATGAAAGCATCGTTCTTGCTTTTATGCCTTGTAATTTTACTGCCCATCCTTTTTTATAACAGCTTATTATTTGATAGCATTATTTCGAGCATAAAAACCTTTTTAAGCATCAAATAAACAAATAGGGAGCTTACTTATGCCAAAGATATGTGCAATAATTCCCTTATATAATGAGGAGAAATATCTTTATGCCACAATAACCGCTCTTGGGAAAATTGATTTAATAGATAAGATTGTGGTAATTGATGATGGCTCCACTGATAACACCTGGGATATAATATCCTCCATGGAAGGTATTATAAAACTAAAAAACGGAAGAAACATGGGTAAGTCGGCATCTCTTTATAATGGAGTTAAAAGTATTGATGCCGATATATATGCCTTTTTAGATGGGGATTTAGGAGAATCAGCATCTAAAGTTGAAGAAATGATACAGCAAGTAATAAAGGAAAATTTAGATATGAGCATTGCAAATATACCTGAAACTGCAGGCAGCGGTGGAATGGGATTGCTGCGTAAATTTTCCAGATTCTCTGTAAAGTTTTTTACAGGAATTGATTTTCCATGCCCTTTATCCGGCCAGAGAGTTATAAGAAAAAGTGTGCTTACGAATGAAAGAGTAAAATTTCACAGCGGTTTTGGTATAGAGACAGGTATGCTGATCGATGCCATTAGGTGCGGCTACAAGATAGGGTATATACACATAAATTTCAGACACAGAATTACAAAGGGTGATATCAAAGGCTACATTCATAGATCCATACAGTTTAAAGACGTGCTTCTCGTATTTTTAAGAGAGCTTATGAGGTGATATGTTGATATCAGGCTTAATTATTATATCTATTCTGTCTTCTTTATTTTTTCTTCCTTTGATTTTAACTTTTTTGGAATCAAACAGTCCTGCGATAAACTATAATAATAAAAAAGTTCTAAACTGTGCAGGAGTATATTTTACCATAGAGATACTCTTATTTTGTATGTATTTAATGCTTGTGAAAAATACAATGAATTTAAATGATGATATTAAGCTGCTATATGTGATTATAGGTGTATTATCCGCATCCTTCACAGGGTATATGGATGACCGCTCCAAAGATACACCAAAGGGCTTTACGGGTCATATAAAGTCATTATTCCAGGGCAGGATAACCGCAGGCATGATAAAGGCAATTGTAAGCTTTTTTATTTCTTTGATTATTTGCATAATATCAGACTATAAAAATATTGATTTTTTAATTAATGTGGCTATTATTTCACTGACTCAGAATTTCTTCAACCTTTTAGATTTACGGCCGGGAAGAGCTTTGAAGGTATATCTGTTTTTTTCAATGCTTTTATTCTTAATTTTTGACTTCAGTAATTTATATATACTTTTAAATACAGCAATAATCATATCCATATTAATATATATGCCCTATGAGCTTAAAGAAATTTGTATGCTAGGGGATACAGGCTCAAATGCTTTAGGCATCTTCTTAGGCATATTTATTTCATCAATTTCCCATACAGGTATCAGATTTTTGTTTCTGCTTTTTTTATTCTATGTTCACATATATTCAGAAAGAAAATCCATCAGTGAATTTATCAGCAGCAATCAACTGTTGAACTTCATAGACTCACTTGGAAGGGTGAAAAATTATGATGATGCGCATACGAAAAGGGGAAGTACATGATATTTTTTTTAAGGATGAGAGGATTGCCGTTGTAAATATTATTATAAAAGGCATTTTGGTCAAAACCATAAATTATAATATGCTGACAGGAGATATAAAGGCGGGGGATATAGTCTATGTAAACAATACCTCAAACTATCTTAAATTAGGAAGCGGAGGCTATGACTTTGTAATCATAAATGAATCTACAGGCACCACATCGGACATTGATGATGAAGGTCATATTATGAAATTAAATTATACTCCTTATCAGATAAAATGCCATTGTATTTCCGAGAGGGAAGGAATATACAGGGAAAAAATCGATGGTTTTAAAAGTCTTAATAATATGGCGGTTATAGTAGGAGAGCTTCACAGCATGCTGTCACCTATAGCTTGCTGTTTAAAATACCTGAAAAATAACATTAAAATCGCATACATTATGACCGACAGAGGCTGTCTTCCCATCGACTTTTCCGACAGTGTCAGAGAATTAAAACAAAAAGGGATATTGGCCTGTACAATAACCTGCGGCAATGCCTTCGGAGGGGATATTGAAGCAGTTAATATCTATGATGCCCTTGTTGCCGCAAAGGGAGTTTTAAGCTGCGATATAGCCATAGTGACCATGGGGCCCGGAATAATAGGCACAGGTACAAAATACGGTTTTTCCGGAGTTGAACAAGGCCATATTATTGATTGCATAAACACCTTAAAGGGCACTCCGGTATTCACACCCAGAATAAGCTTTGCCGATAAAAGGGAGAGACATTACGGCATAAGCCACCATACTCTTACAATTTTATCTGAGATTTCAAATACATCGGCAAATGTGGTTTTCCCAATACTTGAAGCTGAAAAAATGGATTTTTTATTTTCACAAATACATTCGGCAGATATAATGAAAAAACATATTTTGAAATTTGTAAGTTCGGATATATTGCATAAAGCCTTAAGTCATTATAAAACAAAAGCAAACACCATGGGAAGAGGGATAGAGGAAGACAAAGAATTTTTCATGACCTGCCAAGCAGCTGCCTTTTATTCCTATTTTCATTTGAAAGAATAATCCTGTTTTTGATTTTTAAAAATTCTTTCAGGGTCATATCCGGCCACATAGTATTTCTTAAAAAGGCGGCAAATTCTTTAACTGTACCCCTGTAATACAGACAATTGTTATCTTTTATAATTAACATAGATTATCCTCCCTTATTTTGATATAGTTATTATATGCGTAAAAAAATATAAATATTTCTTCGGAGGTAATATAATGGAATTCCATGAAAAAACTATCAGCTCCAAAAATATATTTCAGGGTAAAATAATAAATTTAAGAATAGATGACGTATCCCTTCCCGATGGAAGAACGGCGTACAGGGAAATTGTTGAACATAACGGGGGAGTTGCCATAGTAGCAGTTAAGGATAAGAAAATAGTCCTGGTAAAGCAATTCAGAAAGCCTCTGGATAACACCTTAGTCGAAATTCCTGCAGGCAAGCTTGAAAAAAATGAAGAACCGCAGCACTGTGCTCTCAGAGAATTAGAGGAGGAAACAGGACTTATTCCCCTTAACCTAAAACCCCTATGCAGCATATTTACATCTCCGGGGTTCTCCAACGAAAGGCTTCATCTTTTTTTTGCAGATGAATTTAAAGAGGGTGCCTTAAACAGGGATGATGATGAATTTATGGATATATTATATGTAACTTTAGACAGCGCTCTTGAGATGATACAATCAGGCGAAATCACCGATGCCAAAAGCATATGCGGAATACTTTTATATTCACAGTTTATAGAGAGATAATTATAAAGATTCAAAAATCTCTTAATACAAAATTTAATCATAACCTCCTGAGCTCAAGCATAATATCTTTTATAGATAGGGGGGGATTTTTTTGTTTAAGAGCAAAAGATTAAAAGAAACAATCTCAAATCATGTTAAATCAAACATGTTTTTATATTCCACTGTGATATTGTTTTTTTCAATAGGAGTGGCTGCAGGAGCATTTACTGTAAAATCCATAGATGATGTACAAAAACAGTCACTTATTAATTATCTGGAGGGTTTTTTTCAAATATTGACCAATACCAATGTTGATAGTATGTCCGTTTTAAGCCAATCCATCAAAAATAATCTTCAAACCTCCTTCATAATTTGGATTTTAGGAATAACCGTCATAGGAATACCGATAGCTCTTTTGATAATAGGAATAAGAGGTTTTATAATAGGCTTTACCGTTGCATTTTTAATAAACGGTCTGGGACTAAAAGGCCTTTTCTTCACCTTCAGCGCAATTGTTCCTCATAATCTAATTGTAATACCCTGTATGATAGCTTCCTGTGTAATATCCATAAGCTTTTCCATGATGATTATAAAAGACAGGCTGGCAAAAAGATGGACAAACAACTACTGGCAGAAATTTTTTTCCTATTGCTTGCTTATGATAATTCTATTTATAATTTCTATTATGGGAAGCCTCATTGAAGCATACATAATCCCGGTATTCATTAAGCTTATTTCCAATTATCTTGCCCCTTGATTTTATACATAATTGCAGTTATAATTACAAAATATACCAATGTATAATTTCATTAACTTATTGTATTATTTTATTATATGTTTTGGAGGATTTTTGTTTTTAGTGTTGAAGTAATAATATTAATGATTATACCCAAAGGAGACTTACACATGGATAAACTATTGGATGAATTTCTAATTAATTTAAACAGCGATAAAGGACGAAGCAAAAATACTTTGGAATCCTATGGCCGCGATATAAGGCAATTTTTTGATTATGTTAAAAACAACAATCTTTCAATATTGAAGATAAACAAGACAAACATAATTGCCTATTTAATATATCTTCAAAAAAGCGGGAAAGCCACATCTTCCATATCCAGAAGCTTAGCTTCTTTAAGGTCCTTTTACCTGTTTTTATTCAATAATAAATACATAGATAAGAATCCAACTTTAAACCTTGAGTCTCCGAGAATTGAAAAAAAGCTCCCGAGGATTCTTACAATAAAAGAAGTGGAGCTTCTCTTAAAACAGCCTTTGATCACCGACCCCAAAGGAAGCAGGGATCAGTGCATGCTGGAATTGTTGTATGCAACGGGCATCAGGGTATCGGAATTGGTGGCTATGGATGTAAATGATGTAAATTTGAATTTAGGATTTATCAAATGCAACGGCACAGGTACAAAGGACAGGGTAATTCCCATAGGTACCATGGCATTAAAAGCCTTGACCCAGTATATTCAAAATTACAGGCCTTATCTTTTAAGAGAAGGAAAGAGTGAACAAGCTCTATTTGTAAATTTTCATGGCAGCAGACTTACACGCCAGGGTTTTTGGAAAATCATAAAATACTATACTAAAAAAGCAAAAATAGATATAGATATAACTCCTCATACATTGAGGCATTGCTTTGCAGCTCATTTGCTTGAAAACGGAGCTGATTTGAAATCCGTCCAGGAAATGCTGGGGCATTCCGATATATCCACAACACAGGTGTATGCTCAGATTACAAAAAACAAGATAAAGGAAGTTTATAAAAAATCACATCCAAGGGCGTAAAGCCCTTCGTTTTATAATGTTAAGAATTTGGAGATGGTTTTATGAGGATGTATGATATTATCCTTAAAAAAAGGAACGGCTATGAGTTGTCCAAAGAAGAAATAGACTTTTTCGTTCAAAACTATACCAAAGGAGATATCCCTGATTATCAGGCGGCAGCATTTTTAATGGCTGTATATTTCCAAAAAATGAACAAGCAGGAAACTTCCGACCTTACTTTATCCATGGTTAATTCGGGGGACAGACTGGATTTGTCAGGCATAAAGGGAATTAAAGTAGATAAGCACAGCACCGGAGGAGTTGGAGATAAGACTTCCCTGGTCTTAGGACCTATGGTGGCAGCCTGCGGTGTCCCTGTCGCAAAAATGTCCGGCAGGGGGTTGGGCCATACGGGCGGCACCATTGACAAATTAGAATCAATAAAAGGCTTTACCGTTGAAATGAACCGTGATTCATTTCTAGGCAATGTGAACACCATAGGCTTTTCAATAGGAAGTCAGACCGGAAATCTGGCTCCTGCCGATAAAAAAATTTATTCACTTCGTGATGTAACTGCTACTGTTGATAATATATCATTGATTGCCTCCAGCATTATGAGCAAAAAAATAGCCTCCGGCGCTGATGCCATTGTATTGGATGTAAAGGTTGGAAGCGGTGCCTTTATGAGGAACATGAACGATGCCTTCGAGCTGGCTCGTGAAATGGTGGATATAGGCAATTCCCTAAAGAGAAAAACTATAGCAGTAATTTCACATATGGATGAGCCTCTAGGCCTTGCTGTAGGCAATGCCCTGGAAGTTAAAGAAGCTATTGATACTCTAAAAGGCAAGGGACCGGAGGATTTAATGGAGCTTTGCCTTGTATTGGGCAGCCATATGCTTATCTTAGCCGGGAAAGCAAAAGACATAGATGAGGCACGGGAAATGCTCAAAAATACAATTGAAAACAAATCGGCCTTGAATAAATTCAAGGAATTTGTACAGGCTCAAAAGGGAGACATAAACGCAGTAGATAACCCTGATGAAAATTTGCCCGTCTCAAAATATAAAGTAGATTATAACGCAAAGGATGAGGGTTTTATAGAGAGCATACTTGCCGATAAAATAGGCATGGCTTCTTTGGTGCTAGGAGCAGGAAGAGAAACAAAGGAAAGCACCATTGATTTATCTGTAGGAATTGTACTTAAAAGGAAGTCAGGAAGTTACGTAGGTAAAGGCGATACAATAATGTCCATTCACGGAAATGATGAGGATAAGATAAAACAGTGCATAAAATTAATCGATGATGCTGTAATTATAACCAAAAATCAGGTTCAGGCACCTAAGCTTATATACGGTACAGTAGTTTAAAAAACTTAAAAAATTCACAAATGGAAACATAGCAATATGTTTCCATTTTACGTGTAACATAATAGTAATTTTCGGGGGAAAAATACATTTGAGAAAACTTAAAGGAGTGATATTGTGAAAAGATTTTCATCTAAGATATTTGCATTTTTACTTGCTGTTTTCACAATTACTATATTTACCCCCCCGGAAAACAGTATGGCACTTAACTTAACCCCTGACAGTCCCGCATCTGCCGACACCCTAAACTTAGATGCCAAATCAACTGTGCTTATGGAATTCTCTTCAGGCAAAGTATTATATGAGAATAAGGCCAATGAAAAACTTCCGCCTGCCAGCATAACCAAGATTATGACCATGCTTTTAACCATGGAAGCCGTTGATTCGGGAAAGATAAGCCTAAGTGATAAAGTGACAATAAGCGAATATGCCTGCAGCATGGGCGGAACCCAATTGTACTTGTCACCTGGAGAGGTAAGAACGGTAGAAGAGCTTTTAAAAGGCGTATGCGTGGAATCTGCTAATGATGCAGCAGTAGCCCTGGCAGAATTTCTGGAAGGTTCGGAGGAGATGTTTATTCAAAAAATGAATGAGAGAGCCTCGGAACTGGGAATGAAGGATACACACTTCTCAAATTCCAACGGACTTCCCATCGATAATCACTATACCACAGCCTATGATGTGGCTTTGATGTCCAGAGAGGTTTTAAAACATGAAAAAATATTGAATTACACTACAATCTGGATGGAGACTATAACCGAAGGAAGGGCAGAGCCCTTCACAATGGTTAATAAAAATAGGCTTGTCAAATTTTACAAAGGTTGTGATGGTCTAAAAACAGGGTCTACGTCAGCGGCAAAATTCTGTATTTCCGCCACTGCCAAAAGAAATGACATGAGGCTTATTGCCGTAGTAATGGGCTCTCCTACAAGGGACGTAAGAAACAGGGAAACAAGTAAGTTACTTGATTTTGGCTTTGCAAGATATGAAGTCATAAAACTTGCTGACAAGAATGACGTATTGGGAAAAATTAAAGTACTTAAAGGCAAAGAATCATCTGTGGACGTCGTACCTTCCGGAGATTTTGTTGTCCTTGTTGAAAAGGGCAGTAAAAAAGAAATCAACAAGGATATAAAAATCAGCGAGGATTTAAAGGCGGAAATCAAAAAAGGCGAAAAAGTGGGGGAAATAGTTGCAACCCGCGATGGTGCGGAGATAGGAAAAATGGATGTTATAGCACTTAATGCAGTACCTAAGGCCAATATGGGTGATTTGATGAAAAGAACCTTTATATGCTGGCTTACGTTCTATAAAGAAACAGCTTAATTAAGGAGATGGCTAAGGGCCATCTCTTTTTACATACTCATTAATGTGTTATAATTATTCAGGATATTTAATTTTAAGTCTTTAGTTTATTAAAGGAGTATTTAAATGCCTTACCAGATTAAACTTCAAAATTTTGAAGGTCCTTTCGACCTGCTTTTTCATCTGATAGAAAAAGCAGAGGTGGATATTTATGATATTCCCATTGCCGAGATTACAAATCAATATTTAGAATATATAAATAAAATGCGGAGCATTGATTTGGATGTTGCCAGTGAATTTATATTAATGGCAGCCACTCTTATACAGATAAAATCAAAAATGCTGCTTCCCAAGGAAAAAAATCCCCTGGATGGAACAAACGAAGATGCAGACCCCAGGGCAGAGCTTATTGAAAAGCTTATTGAATATAAAAAATTCAAGGAAGTATCGGGGCTTTTTAAAGAAAGTGAAGAAAAATCCATGGATATTTTTTATAAAAATGCCGAGATAATTGACGATATAGAAGAGGATGAAATACTCTTAAATGTTTCTTTGAATGACCTAATCACTGCCTTTAATGACATCATAGAAAGGTATAAGTCCGGTATAAATGAGGATGTGCATCTTGAAGAACAATTGATTAGAGAAGAATTTACCGTTTATGATAAAATACTGCATATAAAACAAAGGCTTAATAACAAAAATGAGATCAGTTTTTCTCAATTATTTATATCAAATACTACCAAATTTGAAATAGTAATCACATTTCTTGCTTTATTGGAACTCATGCGCACGAGGGAAATAAGCATATATCAGACAAAATCCTATGGTGAGATTATTATAAGACGAAATTTTAGTTGAGGTGTCACTATGAATAAGGACAATGAATTATATAAACAGCTTATTATTAACGGAAGCCAGCCGCCTTCAGATACAAACAAAATAAAATCAATTATAGAAGCACTGCTTTTTACTGCCGGTGAACCTTTAGAGCTAAGCGAAATATCCGGTGTTATTCAGATAAATAAAAATACAGCTAAAAAGCTTTTAAATGAGCTCATAGACGAATATAACATAGAAGACAGGGGTATTCAAATAATCAATTTCAACAATAAATTTCAGATGTGCACCCGCCCGGAGCATAAAGAATATATAAAAAGACTTTTAAAGCCCCAGAACAAGCAAAGCTTATCCCGGGCTGCCATTGAAACCGTTGCCATAATTGCCTATAAACAGCCCATAACAAGGCAGAGCATAGATTCCATAAGAGGAGTCAAATGCGACAGGCTTATACATAATCTGATGGATAAAAAGCTCATAAAAGAAGTGGGGCGTGCTGATGCACCAGGCCGGCCGGCACTTTACGGCACAACAGACAATTTTTTAAGATATTTTGGATTAAAAAATCTGGATGAGCTTCCAGAACTTGAAAACTTGAATATTAATGCTTAAGGAGATACATACTTTATGTATCTCCTTATTTTTTTCACAGACTTTGAGGTGGTCCATTGTACATATATTTTCTTTTTATATTATTGCTGTTATTTTCTATCTTGCTCTTTAACAATACCTATACTGAGATAATCTTTCACAGGATGAACAATGATGATCATCTGGAAATTAACGTCATGCTTTTCTTCAAATTAATAAAGCTTAGATTTAAAATTCCTTATATTGAAGTAATGATGAAAAAGGGATTGAAACCTGCAGTCAAGGTAAAAAGCGAAGTATCTAAAATATCTGAAAATAAATCCTTATTGACCTTTGATGAATTAAAAAAAATATATGATAAATTCAAAATTTACTATCCTAAGTATAAAAAGATATTAGATTATATAATTTCAAAAACTTCGATTCAATCACTCATATGGAACAGTAAAATAGGTATAGGTGATGCAGCCTTAACCGCTTTGGCTTCAGGTGCTGCCTGGGCCTTAAAAGGCAATATTATGGCATTTATAATGGCTAAAAAAAATCCTTCAAAAATATATTTTCACGTGCATCCCGATTACTACAGGGTTTTATTTGAAACGGACTTTAACTGCATAATAAGCATAAGAATAGCCAATATTATAATAGCAGGCATTAAAATTGTATGTGTTTTTATAATAAATAAGATAAAGGGTGGTGAAGGATATGAACGATCATCCAATTCAAGGTCTGATGAAAACTACCATGGATAGCATAAAGGATATGATCGATGTAAACACAATTGTAGGCGATGCCGTAGAATCACCTGACGGTTCCGTCATCATCCCCATTTCAAGAGTTGCTTTCGGTTTTGCAGCCGGAGGCGGTGAATATGAAATGGGCCACAAGGGCGATGACGGAGAAGAGGAATCAAATAAACATCCCTTCGGCGGAGGCAGCGGTGCCGGAGTTTCAGTTCAACCGGTGGCATTTTTAGTAGTAGGCAACAATCAGACTAAGCTTCTTCCTGTCAACTACAACAATGTTGTAGACCGGATTGTGGATTTGATGCCTAATGTCATTGATAATATTGAAAAAGTTGCTCAAAATATGAGAAAACCTCATGAAAATAACGTGCATACCGGACACAGTGAAAATACAGAAAGTCCTCTTCAATAAGCCACTTATGTGGCTTATTTTTATCGTAACGCAGTATTTTGGCAAATTTATTAAAAGATACCAGATGAATTCACGATCTATATTGTAAAAGTAGCAGCCCCTAAATTGTTAAATCAATTTATAAATCTTAAAGAAGGAATTTATATAAAATTGTCGAAATGGTTATTGAAATAAAGTTATAGTAGTAAAATGGGGGAGATTACATGGAATTAAGAGATGCACTTGACTTAATCTGGTCTAACAGAAAATATACTCCTTCTGATTCAAAGACTGCATTAAGCCATTTAAATGAAGAAGTAGCCGAATCCCTTAAAGCCCTTTTAAGGGATGACAACGATAAAGCAAAAAGAGAGCTCGAGGATGCATTGTCCTGCTTGCTTATAGCAATGAAAATAATGGATATAGATATTGAAGATGCTATTGAAAGACAGATTATACAGATGCAAAAAAGAGCTGACAAGGTTATGGTTTTCAAAAAAGATAAGGTTGAAATTTTAGTAAATAATGTACTAAAAGGCGGCTGGTCCATCTGGAGCAGCGAGGACATAAAGGATGCCCAAAAAATGGCCAAGGAGTTTGGGTGTTCAATAATTTATGAAGATAAGGGGAACATATAGTTTCTTCATATTCCAGTATTACTCAGTATTTATAAATGGCAATAAGAAATAATAATATAAGTTAAGACTTTTTGATCTGGAGTGATGACTTTGAAAGTTTTGATTTTTGCTTTGGTTTTTTTGTTATCTCTTCCTTCAAAGTTTTCTTATTGCACTAATACCAAATCTCTTTCAAATTTAAACACAAGATACATTTGCCTTATGGATTATGAATCAGGAAGGGTATTATATGAAAAGAACAGCCGTATGATTGTTCCAATGGCCAGCACCACTAAAATATTGACGGCAATTGTAGCTTTGGAGAATTCAAAATATGATGAAGTAGTTACTGTATCCGAAAGGGCAAGTTCCATAGCAGGCTCAACCATAGGCTTAAAAAAAGACCAGAAGATAACCATGGAAGAATTGCTTTATGGATTAATGCTTCGCTCGGGCAATGACTGCGCCATAGCCATTGCAGAGCATATGGCGGGTAGCGTCGAGAGGTTTTCCTTTATGATGGACAGCAAAGCCTTTGACATAGGAGCATTTAATACCCACTTTGCGACACCCCATGGACTGGACGCCGATGGTCATTTCACAACTGCTTACGATATGGCATTAATCACAAGATGCGCCCTTAAAAATCCTGAATTTGCAAAGATAGTTTCAACCAAGGATATAGTTATAAACGGCATAAACGGTTCAAAAGGCTATCACAATATCAACAAGATACTGTGGCAGTTGGAAGGTGCTGACGGTGTTAAAACCGGTTTTACCAACAAGGCAGGGAAATGCCTGGTTTCTTCAGCCACCAGAAATGGTGTAAAAGTAATAAATGTGGCTTTAAATTCCTACGATAGGTGGAAGGACTCAACTGCATTGCTTGATTATGGCTTGAAAAATTTTAAGGAAAGTATATTATTAAGCAATAAAGAATTCGGTCAGTTAGTACCCGTTAAATCCGGCAATAAAAAACTGGTTCAAATAGGTTTTGATGAAGAAATAAATTTACCTATAACAAGCGATGAAAAAGAAGACATATATATAAAGAAAATAATACCCTATACTCTTGAAGCCCCTTTGCATGAAGGTCAGAACGTAGGATCTTTAATAATATATTCAAAGGACAAAAAAATTTTTTCAATGCCCTATAAAATTTTGGAGGAGGTAAAGGCCGTAAGCTCATAAAATCGTATAATTTAGGCTAAAAGCAATGATTATTTCATTGCTTTTTTTCTTGTAACAGAAATTTCGATTATAAATATCCTAATATAAAAGGTATTTTTGGGGGGGAAATTAATGACTTATGAGTCAGTAGACTGTGTAGATGCAGGGACCGATTATTGCCCTTGTTATCTTTCCGAAACCAATGACTGTCTAATATGCTCCCAGCTTCAGGGCAAGCTTTTCTGTGACTGTATAAACTGGAAGGGCGTGTGCATATATCAGGAATACATCTGGAACGGCAGCAGGCGAAAGGACTCCAGAGAAAATATAAACGCTTCTGTTTTGAACATTTTCATGCTTAATGAAAAAGTAATTTTTATTAAGCTTAAAGTTTCTCGGACCCTCGCTAGAGAGCTTAACCAGCCGGGTTCATATATATTTATAAAAAACAGCAATTACCCTGAGTTTTTTAATACTCCTATGTCGGTAATGTATGCAGATGAAATAAATGGAACCATAGATTTACTTATTCAAGTCAGGGGGATAAAAACTAAGATTTTTCAAAAAACTTTAGATTCATTTCAGATAAGAGGCCCATATTGGAATGGAATAATGGGGCTTAAAAATTTAAAAAAGGTTTCAAACAAGAACTGTCTTATGGTAGTAAGAGGCATAGCTCAGGCACCTTCCGTAGGCGTGGCTAAAAAACTTAAGTTTTCAAATAACAATGTATATGTAATATTTGATGAAGGCACATCGAATACTTCAATTTCTAAAGAATACTTCGATAAATTAGGCTGTGAAATAAAAGAAATGTCAATCATGGAAAATAGGTCCATTTCATCAGCTGCTTCTGCTTTTATAAAAGAAACTATAAATGAAAAGGATATAGATCTAATTTTCAGCGGAGGCACAGATATAATTCACAAAGAAATAATAGAAATTAAAAATTCATTTTCAAAAGACATACTTTTAGCATGTACAAATAATGCTAATATATGCTGCGGTGAGGGTATTTGCGGAAGCTGCAATACCAGATTGAAGGATGGGAAGAGAATAAAAGCCTGCAAGGCTCAAGCTGACCCTGAGGAAATCCTAGGAGGTATATATAGATGATTAAGGTTGTTGTAATAGGCGGAGGATGGTCGGGATGCGCCTCGGCATTGACTGCAAAATATGCCGGTGCCGATGTAACCATTCTTGAAAAGACCGATATGATTTTAGGCCTGGGAAACGTAGGGGGCATAATGAGGAATAACGGAAGATATACTGCTGCCGAAGAGATAATAAACTTAGGTGCAGGAGAACTGCTTGAAATAACAGACAAAGCCTCCTTGCATACAAAGGTGAACTTTCCCGGCCATAATCATGCCAGCTTATATGACGTAACAAAAGTTGGCCCCATGATGCAGAATTTACTTATCTCAAAGGATATAAATATTATGTATATGGCAAGGGTCGTAGATGTCAATAAGGACAAAGGCAAAATAAAAGGAGTCTATCTTGCAACCGGAGAATATATTGAAGGTGACATCTTTATTGAAACCACCGGCTCCACCGGGCCTATGGGAAATTGTTTAAGATACGGTAATGGATGCTCCATGTGCATATTGCGCTGCCCATCCTTCGGCCCCAGAGTAAGTATAAGCAAGAGAGCGGGCATTGAGGATTTATTAGGTCAACGAGGAGATGAAAGCTACGGAGCCTTCAGCGGCTCCTGCGAACTATGCAAAGAGTCCTTAAGCGATGAAATAGTTGAAAAGCTAAATAGTGAAGGAGTTGTTATTTTACCTGTTCCCAAAGAGGATATTAATATGGATAAATTGAAAGTTAAGGTGTGCCAGCAATATGCGCTGGATGAGTACGCCGAAAACATCATCTTGCTGGATACCGGCTATGCAAAGCTTATGACCACGTATTATCCCATTGAAAAGCTGAGAAAGGTTAAAGGATTAGAGCGGGCAAGGTATGTGGATCCTTATTCCGGAGGCAAAGGGAATTCCATAAGATACTTGTCTATGGCTCCCAGAAACAACGGAATGAAGGTGGAGGGTTTGGATAACCTTTTATGCGCCGGTGAAAAATCCGGGCTTTTTGTAGGCCACACAGAAGCCATGGCAACGGGATCCTTAGCAGGCCATAATTCTGTTCGCCTGGCACTGGGAATACCTCTTTTAGAGCTTCCTCACAATACTGCCATAGGAGATATCATTTCTTTTGCAAACCAAATGGTTAAAACTCCTGAAGGCTTAAAAACCAGATATACCTTTGCGGGTGCAGATTATTTTCAAAGGATGAAAGATCTTAATCTCTACACCACCGATAACGAGAAAATAAAGGAGAGAATTGAGCGGATAGGACTTCTCAATATATATAAAGAAAAAATAGTATGATTTTATAAAGGGAGCTTTAAATATTAAGCTTCCTTGTTTTTTATTCTACCTTCATTATGTTAAAATAACTAATTGATATAATGATTTCTAATGGCGAAGCCATTTGAAATCATCTGGCATAAAATTTGCTCCGCAAATTTTATGATATAATAAATCTTTTCTGGATTTATTGTGACATGAATTTTACTAGTAAAATTCATGATATAATAATATATAAATTAAAACAAAGGGTGATTTTTTTGGAGGAAAGGCTTCAAAAATTTTTGGCAAGAAGCGGAATAGCATCCCGCCGAAAGTGCGAAGAGCTTATAAAGGAAGGTACTATAAAAGTAAACGGAGTAACTGTTACAGATATGGGGATAAAGATAGACAGTAAAAAGGATGTTATAAGCTACAAAGATAAGGTTATAACTATTAATGGTGAAAAGGTTTATATAATATTAAATAAGCCCTGCGGCTACATAACAACAACCAAGGAACAGTTTAACAGAAAAAAAGTGACGGATTTGATAAGTGGGATTTCAATCCGTGTCTATCCCGTAGGTCGCTTAGATTATGACACTTCAGGTCTCTTGATATTGACAAACGACGGGGACTTGACTTATAAGCTGACGCATCCCGCCCATGAAGTAAACAAGACCTATATTGCAGAAGTCATAGGTATACCTGATGAATCAAAGCTTGATAAGTTAAGGCAGGGTATTCCCATAGAAGATTATGTTACATCCCCTGCTCAGGTAAATATAATTGATAAAAATAAAAGTACCGCCATCCTTGAAATTACCATACATGAAGGGAAAAACCGTCAGGTAAGAAAAATGTGCAGTGCCATAGGACATGAGGTTAAAAATTTAAAACGGGCTGCTATAGGTAATCTTAAACTTAATGATTTAGCTTTGGGAAAATGGCGGTATTTATCTGAAGAAGAAATAAATTATTTGCGTACTTTGTAAAAGGGGATACCTATGAACTTTAAATATAAAAATGCGTTGACATTATCAAGATTTATTTTTAAAGACTCCATAAAAGAAGGAGACAGAGTAATTGATGCGACCTGCGGAAACGGCCATGATTCCCTGTTTCTAAGCCAAATAATCGGAGAAAGTGGAAAGCTCTATTGCTTTGATATACAGGATATTGCAATAAACAACACTAAAATCAGGCTTAAAGAAAACTCACCCTATGAAAACTACACCTTGATTAAAGACGGTCACGAAAATCTTGATTTATATATTAAAGAGGAAATCCAAGGCGTTGTATTTAATTTAGGATATTTACCGGGAGGTAACCATAAAATTATAACTTCGCCTATGAGTACCATTACTTCCCTTCAAAAAACATTAAAATTGCTGTCACCGGGTGGAATTGCTGTAATTGTTGTATATTACGGACATGAAGGCGGAGACTATGAAAAAGATGCACTGTATAAATTCATTGGGAGCATTAATCCAAAGCTTTTTACCGTAATCAGCAGCCAATTTGTAAACCAGATAAATAATCCACCATTATTAATAGTAATAGAAAAGGTCAGGGACATGTCTTATGAAGATAAATAGTATTTGGCATATTTGAGACATATTCTATAACCTTTACGCTGCTTGACCGGTTTATTTTTTTGCCGCATTTCAAGCAGTAATAATTATTGGTATAGACTGTATCCGTATATGTCTTAACTTTCAAATTGCTGTACTTTTGCCAGCTTTTCCATCCTGTTTTGCAAAGCTTTGACCGGTTGGTGTAATCCGCATATATCCACCTTAACAGCCGGTGAAAATGGAAGGGGTATTTGGTAAATTTTATATAGTTTCTGGGGAGTCCCAAGGTAACTACGTAATCTTCAAAAGACCCTTCTATTAAAGATTGAAGGGGATCTTCTATTTTTGCGTCCTCATATAATATATTGTTTTCAGCAAAATATTTTCTCACATCATCAAACATGTAGCCTCTGCATATGTGAACATTCTCATCCTTTTCCACGTTCAGATGCTTAAAAGCCCTTTTTACTATATCCGTTGTATATGAAAGATAATGCTTCTTTTCAAAATTATTCTGATTATAGAGCTTTATTGGTATTACCTCAGAATAAAATTCTTTGGTTTCTACCCTTAACAAGCCTATTAATGTACCGCCAACTAAGGAACCGCTTCCCGCATCATCAATGAGAATCATTTTTTGCCTCCTAAACTTGCTAAAATTGATTATAATAATGTATAGTGCAAATTATTTCTGAGTCATAGTAATATTATTAACTGAAAGGATGGTTAATTATGAATATATTAATAACCAATGATGACGGCATAGATTCACCAGGCATTTATGCTTTGACAAAACAATTCATACATGAAGGAAATGTAGTAATTTCAGCCCCCGACAGACAAAGAAGCGCCTGCTCCCATTCCATAACAATGCATGGTCCCATAACGGTTTTGCAATACAGCTTTTATAACTTAAACTGTAAGGCCTATGCAGTCTCCGGGACTCCCGTAGATTGTGTAAAACTGGCCTATGAGAAATTTGCTGAAGAAAAGTTTGATGTAGTATTATCCGGCATAAACGACGGAGGCAATTTAGGTAGTGATGTTTTATATTCCGGAACGGTATCTGCAGCTATAGAAGGAGCGCTCTTAGGCATTCCTTCAATTGCAATTTCTCTGTCCCAGGGCAATGGCAGCCGGGATTATGATGCAGCTGCCCATTATGCTTATGAAATATATAGAAAATATTTATCCGAAAAATTTCTTCCAGGCACTGTTCTAAATGTAAACGTCCCGCCTGTTAAAAAAGATGAGATAAAAGGAATTATAGCAACCAGCTTAGGGGACAGAAAATATAATAACAACTATGAAGAGAGGTTAGACCCACAAGGCAATATTCACTACTGGCTTACAGGGGATATAGTAAAGACGGAAAACAATAACGCCACAGATATATACGCTGTTGAAAATAACTATGTTTCCGTAACACCCATGCATTTTGAGCTGACAAAATATGAATATATAAATAAAATCAGCAAATGGTTTATGAAGGAGTAAGAATGGAAAAGGAACAATTAAATGTAATCGGTCAAAAAATATATGAGGGAAATCCTAAACTTTATGAGATTGTGGACTTTTTAAACAAATCACTGAAGCATAAAAATCTTATTTTCGGAATGGCTATAAAGGACAATAAGCAGGTGATAACAATATACGAAGAATAACTCCTTGCATTGTTGAAATTGTAGCCTTGTAATGTTAAAATGAATTGAATATTGCATTTTATTGAAATTAGCTGCAATTTTCTGTTATTTTATAGATATGTAGGCAAAATAATTTTAAAGGAAGATGAGCATGGAAGATAATCAGGATCTCATAAAACTTATACAGTCGAAATTCCAGCGTATGAGTAAAGGTCAAAAGCTGATTGCCGAGTTTATACTAAAGCATTATGACAAGGCCGCCTTTATGACTGCTTCCAAATTGGGAAACAGTGTAGGGGTCAGTGAATCAACAGTGGTAAGGTTTGCCGATGAGCTGGGATATAACGGTTATCCCAAGCTTCAGAAGGCATTGCAGGAGCTCATTAAAACCAAGCTCACCACCATCCAGAGAATAGAACTTTCAAGCGATTTCATAAGCGAAGAAAATGCACTTAAAAATGTATTAAAAGCCGATATTGACAACATAAGAGGCACTTTGGAGAAGATAAACAGCAACACCTTTGAAGAGGTAATAAACAGAATTCTAAAAGCCCGCAGAATATACATAATGGGACTTCGGAGTTCAACTGCTCTGGCGGATTTCCTTGGATTTTATTTAAATCTCATACTGGATAATGTAAGGGTGGTAAACTATGGTGTAAGCGATGCCTTTGAGCAGCTTTTAAGGCTGGATGAAAACGACCTTTTTATAGGTATCGGCTTCCCCAGATATTCAAGCAGAACCATAGAAGCATTAAGGTATGCTAAAAATAACGGGGCTACGGCCATTGCATTGACTGACAGCCTTCTTTCACCTTTATCGGCGGATGCAGACTATACCTTGCTTGCCCAAAGCAATATGGCATCTTTTGTTGATTCTCTTGTTGCTCCCTTAAGCGTTATAAATGCACTCATAATTGCTGTAGGGTTAAGGGAGAAGGATAAAACCTCCAATACCTTTGAAAAACTTGAGCGCATATGGGATGAGCAAAAAGTATATGCGGAAAGGGACGGCTTTATATAAGTTCCGGCTTTGATAAGAGACATAAACGGTGTATAAAACCACCGTTTTTTAAATTATATAAATAAAATCAGGAAACAATAATTTTAATAATGACGCCTTTATCTTGGAGGTTAATGATTTGAATAATATTATAGTTATTGGCGGCGGTGCTGCCGGTATGATGGCTTCTTTAATTGCTGCAAAGGAAGGCAAAAAGGTTATTTTGATAGAAAAGAATGAAAAGCTGGGTAAAAAGGTATATATAACCGGGAAGGGAAGGTGCAATATCACTACTTCCCTTGAAATAGAGGAAATAATGAGCAACATACCCGGAAACAGCAGCTTTTTATACAGTGCCCTGTATACATTTTCAAACCATGATTTGATGAATATGATAGAAGATATGGGCGTTAAATTAAAAATCGAACGGGGAAACAGAGTTTTCCCTGAATCCGATAAATCCAGCGATATTATCAAAGCTTTTGAAAACCATTTAAAGAAGCATGATGTAAACATTATGTTCAACAGTGAAGTTAGTGATATAATTATTGTGAATAATGAAATAAAGGGCGTAATTTTAAATAACAGAGAGCTTCCATGCGACTCCGTAATTATTGCCACCGGCGGAATGTCCTATCCATTGACCGGCTCTACCGGCGATGGATATAAATTTGCGAAAAAGGCTGGACATACTGTAACTAAAATAAGGCCTTCTCTTATCCCATTAACTGCAAAGGAAGAATGGGTTAAAAAGCTTCAAGGTCTCTCTCTTAAAAATGCTTCAGTCAATGTATCATTTAAAAACAAAGTGATTTTTGAGCAACTAGGGGAGATGATATTCACCCATTTTGGAGTATCGGGACCCATCATATTATCTGCCAGCAGATTCGTAGTCGACAGGCTACCCGATGAGGTTAAACTTTCCATTAATTTAAAGCCGGGATTAACCTTTGAACAGCTCGACAAAAGAGTACAGAAGGATTTTGAAATTTACTCAAACAAAATGTTCAAAAACTCTTTAGATAGCCTCCTGCCTCAAAAGATGATTCCTGTCATAATAGAGTTGAGCGGAATCCATGAAAACAAGGAAGTAAATCAGATAACAAGAGATGAGCGTATTAGTTTAGTTAAGCTCCTTCAAAATTTAACCCTTACCATTACCTGTACCAGGCCTATTAAAGAGGCGATAGTAACGGCAGGAGGAGTCAGCGTAAAGGAGATAAATCCTTCAACCATGGAATCAAAAATTGTTAAAGGCTTGTATTTTGCCGGTGAAGTTATAGATGTAGACGGATTAACCGGCGGTTTTAACTTACAGATAGCATTTTCCACCGGGTACTGTGCCGGTCTGAATGCTTAAAATTTTAAGTATAGGGGAGTGTTTTAATTGATTGCCATCAGAGGAGCGATAACTGTAAAGGAAGATACCAAGGAGGAAATTTACAAGGCTACTTCGGATTTGCTTAAAAGCATAATAGAAAAGAACAGCCTTAATACCGATGACATAATAAGTATTTTTTTTACATGCACAAGAGATTTAAAATCTGCTTATCCAGCTGTAGCTGCCAGAAGTTTAGGCATTACAAACGCAGGGCTTATGTGTTTTAATGAAATGTATGTGGAGGGCAGCCTTACAAGATGCATAAGGGTATTAATTAATGCAAACAAGGTTATTTCTCAAAAAGAAGTAAAACATATATATATGGAAGGCGCTGTAGTTTTAAGGCCGGATTTGACTTCTTTGAATTAAACTTGTATTTAAAATTGCATTTTCTGTAATATAAAAAAAGGATTTTTATAAAAAATATAGAATAACTACTTTTGTGAAATTTGCACTGGAGGTTTTGCAATGAATAAAATCGTTGTAGCGATAGATGGTCCGGCAGGTGCAGGCAAGAGCACCATAGCCAGAATCATTGCCAACAGGCTTCAAATCCTATATATAGACACTGGTGCAATGTATAGAGCTGTCACTTTAGAGCTTCTTAATAAGAATATTTCCATTGAAGATATTGACAAGATTGAAGAAATCCTTAAACATATAAAAATCGACATTATGGATGACAAAGTATTTTTAAACAACAAAGACGTTACTCATGAAATAAGGCAGCAGGTCATTAATAGAACGGTTTCTTCCGTTTCCGCCATACCCCAGGTAAGAAAAAAACTGGTGGATTTACAAAGAGAGTTTGCCAGAAACAGAAGTGTTGTTATGGATGGGCGGGATATCGGCACAAACGTATTAAAAGATGCTGATGTAAAGGTATTTCTTACTGCTTCTGCCGATGAGAGGTCTGTTCGAAGATACAAGGAAATTTTATTAAAGGGATTGGATGCAAATCTTGGAGAAATTAAAAATGAAATATTAGCCAGGGATGAATTGGACAGCACAAGAGCACTTAATCCCTTAAAAAAAGCTCATGACGCCGCCGTAGTTGATACAACAGGCAAGGACATAGAAATGGTAGTTGAGGAGATTTTAAAAATCATAAAACCCAAACTATGACATCTCTTAAACTCTCAATCTGGGGGGATTAAATTGAATATCATTGTGGCAGATTATTCAGGCTTTTGTTTCGGTGTAAAGAATGCAGTATCTACCGTGTACAAAACAACTAACGATAAAGGGGGTAGAATTTATACATACGGTCCCATAATCCATAATAGTACAGTGGTAAATGAATTGGAGCAAAAAGGCATTATTGCACTGCCATCTATTGAAGATTTGAAGGAAAATGATACTGTTATCATAAGATCCCACGGTGTTTCCAAGGAAGTAATAGGTACATTGAGGGATAAAAAGGTTGATATAGTGGATGCAACATGTCCCTATGTTGAATATATTCATAAAAAAGTTGAGGAATATTATAATAAGAATTATCAAATTATTATAGTAGGCGATCCTGCCCATCCGGAGGTACATGGAATCAACGGATGGTGCGATAATTCGGCAGTTATAGTAAATTCAGAGGAAGAAATTAATAACCTGCCGAAATACCCGAAAATATGCGTTGTATCCCAAACCACCATGAATTCGGATAAATGGGCGTTGATGGTACCTTTAATTCTTAAAATTTCCAAAGAAATCATTGTTTTTAATACTATTTGCACTGCCACTGAGCAGAGGCAAAAATCAGCAGAAGAAATTGCAAAGAAAAGTGATTCATTAATTGTCCTAGGCGGATACAACAGTTCCAATACCAAAAAACTGGTGGAAATATGCAAAAAATATTGTGATAAGACATACCACATTGAAACTATCAATGAAATGGATGTTGAAAAAATAAAAAATGTAAAAACATTGGGCATAACAGCAGGTGCTTCAACACCTGACTGGATAATAAAGGAGGCAATTGATAAAATGAGTGATTTAACAAACATAAATGAGGAAAATAATGAACAAAACATTATGGATGAATACGAGAAAACCTTTAAGAAAATATCTCAGGGAGATATCGTCAAAGGTAAGATAATATATGTTAATGACGATGAAGCTTCAGTAGATATCGGTTATAAGGCAGACGGCCTTATTCCAAGATCCGAACTTACCATAAGCGGCGACGTTTCACCGAGAGACATTTTAAATCCCGGAGATGAGCTTGATGTTTATATCTTAAAGGTTAATGATGGTGAGGGTAACGTACTTTTATCCAAAAAGCTTGTTGATGCTGAAAAAAGCCTAGAATATATTGAAGAGGCCCATAAAAGTAAAACAAAGCTTACTGCTCGCGTAGCCCAGATAGTAAAGGGCGGAGTAATTGCAGATGTTAAGGGAGTACAGGTTTTCATTCCTGCTTCACAACTGGATATAAGATATGTTGAGGATATGTCTCAATACTTAAAACAGGAATTTGATATCATAATCTCTGAATACAATCCTGAAAAGAGAAGGGTAATCGGTTCAAGAAAAGCTGTTTTAGGAGAGGAAATCAAAAACAAAAAGAAAGCATTGTTTGAAAACCTTGAAGCTGGTCAGGTGATATCAGGCAAAGTTATAAGAATTACTGATTTTGGTGCCTTTGTTGATTTAGGCGGCGTTGACGGCCTTATCCATATTTCAGAGCTGTCTTGGGGAAGGGTAAAACATCCATCCGAAGTGGTTAAAGAGGGAGATTCCGTTGAAGTTTATGTTCTCTCCGTTGACAAAGACAAGGAGCGCATATCCTTAAGCCTTAAAAAGACCTTGTCAGAACCCTGGGGCGATATTGACAGCAAATTTAAAATAGGGGATATTGTTACAGGCAAAGTTGTAAGAATAGCTTCCTTCGGAGCTTTCATTGAAATAGAGCCCGGCCTTGACGGTTTGGTTCATATATCAAATATAAGCGATAAGAGAATAAACAAAGTGGAAGATGCCTTAAAGGTAGGGGAGACAGTTACTGCAAAGATAATCGAAATTAATGCAGAGAACAAGAGATTGAGCCTTAGCATCAAAGATGCAGCAGAAACCGAAAATGTTGATGTAGAAGTTTTCGAAGAAGCAGCAAAAGAAGAAGTTCAAACAACCATCCAGGACGTTATTGACAGCAAAGTAAGCGAATAATTTTTAAGTTTTAAAACTAAATTGATAAAATAAGACAGTGAATTTTTCATTGTCTTATTTTGTATTCAACATTTTTATACTTTGGCATAATATATATTATTCCTGAAATATTAATAACTTTGGATAAAAAGCAGAGTAAAAATGAGAAATACCGAGTTAGAATGACTTTATTTAAGGTAAGTAAAATTTTTGATGTAATGTATTGACTTTTTCCATGTTTCTGATAGAATTAGCTTATTGAAAATTAATAAATTATTACTATAGTCTGGAAAAGGAGGCAAAGATAATACGATGAACACTTTGGGCCGTCATATTTTGGCAGAAATTTATGGATGTAATCCACAAACACTTAACGACAGGGAATTGATTGAGAGGATTATGGTAGATTCAGCTTTGGAAGCAGGTGCTGAAGTACGTGAAGTTGCGTTTCATAAATTTAGTCCACAAGGGGTAAGCGGGGTTGTCGTAATATCAGAATCACATCTTACCATTCATACTTGGCCTGAGCTAGGCTATGCTGCAGTTGACGTTTTCACCTGCGGTGACAGGATTAATCCTTGGGATGCATGCAACTACTTGACTGAGAAGTTCAACGCCAAGCATATGACAGCTACTGAAGTTAAAAGAGGCCTTTTTGACCAGCCGGTTTCAGTAAAAGCGTCAAGTCTGTAAAAGTACTTAAAGAAACACACAAAATTCATATCTTCAAATTCATAATTTTAAAAAAATAATTACATTATATATAAAAAGGCTTTGCTGATAACACAAGCCTTTTTTTAATTCCTGAGGAGGGTTAATTTCACTTATAAACTTGGCTACTTTGTACATTTATTATTCAACCTAAATTTTATAATTGGTGTACCAAGGTATTCCGAGTTCAAACTTTATTATCTGCCGAATACCAATGGATAATATTTTATTCAGGACATAAACCAAAACAGGGGAGGATAGGGTGATGTCTGTCATATCAAAGCTTAAGAAGGAGAAGCTTTTAATTGTTTTTGGCAAGTACCTTTCCATACATTCCGGAACTTAATTTTCCGAGCACCCCATTTCCATTACTGGGATTTCATGGTTGAGTGTGTTAACCTATGACTTGGGCCTGTATAAACCAGCAGATGGCTGTGATGAACCAGCCTGTCAATAATAGCGCTTGTCAGCTTTTCGTCATAGAAAATACCATTCCACTTGCTGAATTCTAAATTCGTTGTAATGATGACGCTTCTTCTCTCATAGCATTCCGATATTACTTGGAATAGTAATTGTGATCCTTCCTTTTCAAAGGGTATATAACCCCATTCATCACATATCAATAGGTCCGTTTTCTCGATTAGTTTCATGAAGCGTTTCAGCTCACCTTTTGCTTTGGATTCACTAAGTTGGTTCACCAATGATGCTGTGCGGAAGAATCTCACTCTCTTGCCGCTGCTGCAGGCTGCAACTCCTATTGCAGTTGCAAGATGCGACTTGCCGGTACCCACGAGTCCATAAAGTATTAGATTTTCTTTCTTATCAACGAAGCTTGCTGCCTTTAGCTGTTCAATATCAAGTGCAGGCGGCATTTGTATCTGGCTGAAGCTGTATTATAAACAGCTCCAACGGTAGACTTATTATAAATGAAGAAAGCCTTCCGACCTATGATTGGAAGTATCCCATCCATTTTACAATTAATATAGAAATGAAAGACAATACATATCACAAGCTTCTTTTTTATAATCACAAGGATTGGAGCATTACGAGAGGAGAGACGGAATATAAGCTGGCATTGGCCTATAACGATGGAAAAGAGGTTAAAACATGGGTATTGCCATATGAGAAGTGTCTAGAGGTAAGAAAGTGGGCGGGGGAGTACAGGTGATTATGCTTTTGCGCTATTTTTAGCGGCTCTAACAGATGATATTAATAATCTACGAAGTACTACGCATTTTGCTGTAAATTCTTATAAACTTCTTCATAGTGAAGCAGAATTATATTATATTCGTCTTATTCGTGGCAGCGAATATCATTGCTATCGGCAATATCATTCATGCTGGTGAATATCGCTCGTCGTCAGGACGAATATAATTGAAAAAAACCGCTAATAGCGGTTTTTTCTGGTGGAGGGAGATGGATTCGAACCATCGAAATCGTCCGATAACAGATTTACAGTCTGCCCCCTTTGGCCACTCGGGAATCCCTCCATAAAATATGTTTATTAAATTTAGTGGTGTGGAGCTGGCAGTCGGAATTGAACCAACAACCTGCTGATTACAAGTCAGCTGCTCTGCCTGTTGAGCTATGCCAGCAAATGGTGGGCCTTCAGGGACTCGAACCCCGGACCAACCGGTTATGAGCCGGTTGCTCTAACCAACTGAGCTAAAGGCCCTCGTTTGACGACAAAACTTATTATATATTAATTCATTTGATAAGTCAATAATGTTTTTTAAATAATCTCTCTGGAATTTAAAGGGGGTAGGGGAGTTAGATGATATTAGTTTCGCAAATGATATTACAGTGCCATTACATAGCGCGTAATTATATTCTGCTGATGCAGGATGATATTTATATTAGCCTTATTCGTCCCGGCGAATATTATCGTCATGTTCAATATCATTCGCGTCAGTGAATATCGCTCGTCCATAAGGATGAATATAATTGAAAAAACCGCTATTAGCGGTTTTTTCTGGTGGCCAGAGTCGGAATCGAACCAACGACACGTGGATTTTCAGTCCACTGCTCTACCGACTGAGCTATCTGGCCTAAAATGGTGGGCCTTCAGGGACTCGAACCCCGGACCAACCGGTTATGAGCCGGTTGCTCTAACCAACTGAGCTAAAGGCCCTTATTAAATTGGTGACCCCTAGGGGACTCGAACCCCTGTTACCGCCGTGAAAGGGCGGTGTCTTAACCGCTTGACCAAGGGGCCACATTAGTTATAATATATTATTAAAAATAACATATTACGGCTATGCAGCTCATATGAGCGACAACAAATATGATTATACAGCTATAATATGACATAGTCAACAGGTATTTTATAAATATTTTTAATAATTTGCTTATTGGCAAAAAGCCCAATTTTACTTAAGTTTCATTTTATTAAAGGCGGTATTGATTATGGTAAAGGTCGAAAAATACAATGATAATTATACCGACAGTTTTAACAGACTGTATTCAATGGCACATGGCAATACAAGAGCTAATTCTGACATATTAAGCAATAATAAATTAAAAATAAAGCTATTAAAGATATCCCAAAAAATAAAAGGATACATTCTATATAAAGATATCGATGATAGCAGCATTAAAGACAGAGTGCATATAGAAGATATATTCATTGAAAAGAATTACTGCAATAAAGCCAATTACACCTATCTTTTGGAATCCATAAACAAAGGCTTTTTGTTTAAGAAATATAAAACCGCTCAGATTTTTTTAGATAAAAGCAAGCCCTATTTTGAAATTTCAGACAAGCTTAATCTAAGTATGGATCAGGAAATTTACGATATGAAAATATTTTTGAATGGCTATAAAAGGGTACCCGTTACAGACAATGTAAGCTTTAAAACCTTTAAAAAAGGCAGGGATGAGTATACTCGAATGTGGATTCAAAATGACCTTTTTAAAGGAGCAAAGGGCCATAAAGACTTCAATATAGAGGATGTACTCCATGAACAAAAACAGATTTATTTTTTAGAAGAGGGCTGCATATTCCTTAAATATAATGATGAAATAGCAGGTTATGCACAGGTTATATACGAAAATCATCCCGACACCAAGCCTTACATAGTTAATTTCGGCATTATAACCAAATACCGAGGTTTGGGACTGTCCAAGCTCCTTTTGAATCACACTCTTAATTTCATAAAGAGAAAGGATTTCAATGAAGCCTACGTTACGGTCGATTCATCAAATAAAAAAGCTTTAAGGCTTTACAGAAAGACAGGCTTTTCAAAAATAGGCTCCTTAGGCATGTATTTATATAATTATAATAGTTCAAAGGTCAGTTTCTTTTAAAAAAAGTGATTATTTTCACCGTTATGAGGAAAAATAATCTTAAAGGAAGTGACTTTTCATGGACAGTTATGAACAAATGAATGCAATCGCACAGCAATGCTCCCATTTTTCGCCTGAGGGCAATTTGACAGGCACCACCAGCGATGAAAAGAACATTAATTGCACCATGTGCCGGCATTATAATAACGGGTTGTGTAAAATTAAAGATGAGATATTGGTAAATATGGACCAGACTTAAAGCGTAATTATAAAGGAGCCGCAAAAGCAGCTCCTAAATTTTTATTATTGCACAAACATAGGTTCCCGGGGCCAGCTAGCAATCTCTGATTGTTATAGCGTGCGGGCTCTTATTTATTAAAGGCTTCAAGGCCTTTTTCTATAACGTTCATGGCTTTCTTTAAATCTTCACAGTTTAAGCAGTAAGAGATTCTCACTTCATCTTTTCCTAAACCTTCTGTTGAGTAGAAGCCTTCTGCAGGGGCCAGCATAACAGTTTCGTTATCCACATCAAAATCCGTCAGAAGGAATTTTACGTAATCTTCGGCGTTTTCAACGGGGAGCTTTGCAACAACATAAAATGCCCCTGTTGGTTTCTGGCATATAACGCCTTTCATATTGCTTAAAGCATTATAAACCACATCTCTTCTAGCCTGATATTCTTCTAGAACCTCAGCGAAATATTCCTTTGGCGTATTTATAAGGGCTGCAGCACCAATCTGATCCAGAGCAGAAGCACAAAGCCTTGATTGACATAACTTTAAAAACAAAGGCAATAATTCTCTGTTTTTTGTTGCCATTAAACCAATCCTTGCACCGCAGGCGCTGTATCTCTTTGATATACTGTCAATCAGTATTACCCTGTCCTTAATTTCCGGCAAATGCATAAAGCTTGTATATTTAAGGCCGTCATATACAAATTCCCTATAAACTTCATCGGCTATTATAAAGAGATCATATTCTTTTGCAATTTCAGCTACTAAATATAATTCCTCTTTGGTATAAACAACTCCTGTAGGGTTTCCGGGGTTTGATAACAATATAGCTCTGGTTTTTTTAGTAATGGATTTTGTTATGATATCCTTAACGGGCAAGTGAAAGCCTGCTTCAGCTTTGGTGGGGAAAGAAACGATATTTACTCCTGCTATGGATGTAAAGCTGTTATAATTGGTGTAAAAGGGCTCGGGCATCAAAATGTCATCACCGTAGTCACACACAGCGAGGATGGCAAAGAGTAAAGCTTCGCTGCCTCCGTTTGTAACATAGACTTCATCTTCTTCAAAATGTATATCCCAGTTTGTATAATATTTTCTGAAACTATTTATTGCCTCAGGGATGCCCTGGGAGTCAACATAGCTTAAAACACCCATATCCAAATTGCTTACAGCATCGAAAAACTCCTTAGGTGTATGAATATCCGGCTGACCTATATTCAGATGATATACTTTTTTACCTTTCTTTTTGGCTGCTGCGGCAAGAGGCGCAAGCTTTCTTATTGGCGAAGACTGCATATTTATAGCTCTCTCTGAAAACTTTAACATAGTATACCTCCAGGTTATTTATCTCATTACCATATTTTATAAACATTATATTTTATGATATCATTTTATTATATTGTGTGCAATTAAAAAGGCTTTAAAACCCTTGAATATCAATGATAATTTTACTGTACTTTTCTTTTAAAAAATTATATATTAAAGGTTGACATGTTTGTATTAATTTACATAGTTAAGGTATTTAATTATGGATAAATTAATACTTAAAGGAGTGTGATTTTATGGAGTTGGCAATTGCTGTTGCACTGGCACCGACTATTGCTTTAATAATTTATATCTATCAGAAGGACAGATATGACAGGGAACCTATACATCTTCTTGCGAGGCTTTTTATTTTTGGCGCTTTGACTGTAATACCCGTATATTTTATCGAAAAGATACTGGCGGAATTGAATATATTCAGTGGATTAGCATCCGCCGCCTATACTGCTTTTATAGTTGCAGGATTGACGGAAGAATATTTCAAGAGGCTGGTAGTTATAAAAATAGCTTTCAAAGATAAAAGCTACAATGAAAAACTGGACGGAATAGTTTACTGTGTATTTTCAGCCTTGGGATTTGCTACTATTGAAAATATAATGTATGTGATATTCGGACCCAGTAATTTTATATACACAGGGGTGACAAGGGGCATATTTGCAGTACCTGCCCACATGCTCTTCGGAGTTACCATGGGCTACTACCTTTCCTTGTCAAAATATGCAGATGCAGATAACACGAGGGTTCTTAATTATAATAAATCCTTTTACGTGCCTGTGCTGCTTCACGGTATATATAATTTCATACTGATGTCGGGGTTAAATAACCTCATGTTTGTTTTCGCAGCCTTTGTTATATATCTTTGGAATGCAAATTTAAAGAAGCTGAATCAATATGTAAAGGAATCAAGAACAAACAACCCCGGCATTTAGGGTATAATCCTATTAATAACTTTTATCATTTAAATTTTTGTGCTGTTAAGGTATAATGAATCCTGCAAGGATTCAATTGGACATAAAATTTGCAGAGCAAATTTTATGGTATAATATACATTATCTTCTTTTAATTGTCATAATATGAGGAGTGTTGTAATTGAAGAAATATTTTATAGAGACCTGGGGCTGTCAGATGAATGAGGAGGATTCCGAAAAGCTCTCCGGAATGTTAAAAGCCATGGGTTATGAAGTTACCGATAATAAAAAAGAAGCTGATATAATAGTCTTTAATACATGCTGCGTAAGAGAAAATGCGGAATTGAAGGTTTACGGCAATATAGGAGCATTAAAGCAGCTTAAAAAGAAAAAGCCCGATCTTGTCATAGCCGTATGCGGATGCATGATGCAGCAGGAAAATATAGCAGAGAATATAAGAAAAAAATATCCCTTTGTAAGCCTCATATTTGGCACGCACAATCTTCATAAGTTTCCTCAGCTTGTAAATAATGCAATGCAGTCGCAAAATACCGTAATAGAGGTATTGGAAAGCAGCGATGAAATAGTAGAAGGAGTTCCAATCGTAAGGGAGAGCAGTGTTAAAGCACTTGTAACTATAATGTATGGCTGCAACAATTTCTGCACCTATTGCATTGTTCCCCATGTAAGAGGAAGGGAAAAAAGCAGAAATCCTCAGGATATAGTGGATGAAGTACGTCAACTGGCACAAGTTGGTTATAAGGAAATAACCCTTTTAGGTCAAAACGTCAATTCCTACGGCAGGGGTTTAAGCGAAGAAATTGATTTTGCCGGACTTTTAAAGCTTTTAAATAATACTGAAGGAATAGAGCGCATACGTTTTATGACTTCACATCCTAAGGATTTATCCGAAAACCTAATATATGCCATGAGGGACTTATGTAATGTATGCAAGCACATACATCTTCCTATACAATCCGGTTCTACCAGGATTTTAAACCTCATGAACAGAAAGTACACAAAGGAAAAATATCTGGATTTGGCTTTAAGGCTGAAAAAAGAAGTTCCCGGTATATCAATAACGACGGATATTATCGTAGGCTTTCCCGGTGAAACGGAAGAAGACTTTAATGAGACTCTGGATATAGTAAAGCAGGTGGAATTCGACTCAGCCTTTACATTTTTATATTCACCCCGCCCTGGAACGCCAGCCTATGATATAAAAGAGCAGGTGGATGAAAACATTAAGCATGAAAGATTCAACAAGCTTGTGGATTTATTGAACTCTATCGGTTTGAAGAAAAATAAGGCTTATGAGAATAAAATTGTAAAAGTTCTCATTGAGGGCTTAAGCAAAAACTATGAAAGCAAGCTTATGGGCAGGACGGATACCGGAAAGCTTGTAAATGTAAATACCGACGATAAAAGCCTGATTGGAAGAGTCATCAATGTTAAGATTACAGAAGCTTTAACCTGGTCCTTAAATGGAATACCTGTATAAACGGAGGATACTTTTATGCCGCAGCTTACTCCCATGATGCAGCAATATTTGGATATAAAAGAGCAATATAAAGATTGTATCCTATTTTTTAGATTAGGCGATTTTTATGAAATGTTTTTTGAAGATGCCGAAACAGCTTCAAAGGAGCTTGAATTGGTGTTGACCGGCCGGGATTGCGGCCTTAATAAAAGGGCGCCTATGTGCGGCCTTCCTTATCATGCTGCCGAATCATATGTTTCAAGGCTCATTTCAAAGGGCTATAAGGTAGCTATTTGCGAACAGGTAGAAGACCCTGCACTGGCTAAGGGCATCGTAAAAAGGGAGATTATACGTGTTGTAACTCCCGGAACCGTTACTGAAAGCAGCATGCTGGATGAAAAGAAAAACAATTATATCATGAGCATATATAAAAACAGCGATTTTTACGGAATCGCCTATTGTGATGTTTCCACTGGGGAGTTCCACGCATCGGAATTCAATTCTTCAAATACTCAAAAGATTATTGATGAAACAGCCCGTTTAACTCCTTCGGAAATCATATATAACATGGAACTGTCCGAAAACACCAAATTGCTTAAGATTTTATCCGACAGGTTCAATGCCTTATTGACCCACTATAAGGATGATAATTTTGAATATAATTCCTGCGTTAATAAAGCATCAGCCCAGTTTAAGAATTGGGGGAAAACTGACAAAATTACAACGGCAGTGTGTGCCTGCGGCGCCTTGTTAAGTTATATTGAGGAAACACAAAAGACAAGCTTAGGGCATATAAACAACCTTATAATTTACACCGTCGATGATTTTATGATGCTGGACATATCAACCAGGAGAAACTTAGAGCTTACGGAAACCATGAGAAATCAGACTAAAAAAGGCTCTCTTTTATGGGTCTTAGATAAAACAGAAACTGCCATGGGTGCCCGTATGCTTAGACGCTGGATTGAAGAACCTCTTATACAAAAAGAAAAAATACAGTACAGATTGGATGCTGTAGAGGAATTATACGGCGATATCTATGTCAGAAATTATATAATAGATAATTTAAACAGCATATATGATATTGAAAGGCTTATAGGCAAAATAGTATACGGCACTCTAAATGCCAGGGACTTATTATCATTAAAGCAGTCAATTTCTGTTTTGCCGGATATCAAAAAGGGCATAAAGGATTTAAAGACCAACATTTTAAGAGATATTTACAGTAATATAGATGAGCTAATTGATGTACATGAATTAATTGAAAAATCTATAATCGATAACCCTCCTTTGTCCGTAAAAGACGGCTTTATCATAAAGGAAGGCTATGATACTGAAGTTGATAAATTAAGAAGGGCATCAAAAGAAGGGAAGGACTGGATAGCCGCCTTAGAAGCAAAGGAAAGGGAAGCTACCGGAATAAAATCCTTAAAGGTAGGCTATAACAAGGTCTTCGGATACTACCTTGAGATTACCAATGCCAATAAGAATATGGTGCCCGAAGGCAGGTATATGAGAAAGCAAACCCTTTCAAATGCCGAAAGATACATAACACCTGAGTTAAAGGAAATGGAATCCACAATTTTAGGAGCAGAAGAAAAGCTTATACAGCTGGAATATCAAATCTTCTGCAAAATAAGGGAAAGTATATCGAAAAACATACAGAGACTTCAGAGAACCTCCTGGGCAATAGCTAATTTGGACATACTATGCTCCCTTGCAGCTGTTGCCATGGAAAATGATTATATAAAGCCTGTAATAACCGATGACGGTACAATAGACATAAAGGACGGCAGGCATCCCGTTGTAGAAAGGACCTTGCCTAATAATATGTTTGTTCCAAACGATACAAATCTGGATATTCTTAATAACAGGGTTTCCATTATAACAGGGCCTAACATGGCAGGCAAGAGCACATATATGAGACAGGTTGCCCTGCTTGTTATAATGGCCCAGGTAGGTTCCTTCATTCCCGCAAGCTCTGCATCAATCGGCGTTGTTGACAGGGTATTTACAAGGATAGGGGCATCCGACGACTTATCCAGCGGTCAGAGCACCTTTATGGTGGAAATGTCTGAAGTTGCAAACATACTTAATAACTCAACAAATAAAAGCCTCATACTCCTTGACGAAGTGGGCAGGGGAACCAGCACCTACGATGGCTTAAGCATTGCCTGGGCGGTTATTGAATACATAAGCAGCCAGTCAAAAATTGGGGCCAAGACTCTTTTTGCCACTCATTATCATGAATTGACGGAGTTAGAAGGCAAGATTGAAGGCATAAAGAATTACTGCATATCTGTAAAAGAGCATGGAGATGACATAATATTTTTACGGAAAATCATAAGAGGCGGAGCTGACCAGAGCTATGGAATACAGGTTGCAAAGCTGGCCGGCCTTCCTGATGAAATAATTAAAAGAGCCCGTGAAATTATAGATATGCTGGAAGTGAACGATATTAATAATAAAAGCATAGAAATACTTTCAGAGGTCAAGAAAGAGACTGCCGCTGCTGAAGCTCATAAAACTTATATAGAACAGCTGGATTTCTTCAGCAGTAATAAAGAAAAAGATATCGTTACAGAAATCAAAAATATAGATATTTTAAACATTACGCCTATAGAAGCTATGAATATATTACATAAGCTTATTAAAAAAGTACGTGAATAGGTTAGGTGGTGAAACAATTTGGGAAACATCCATATTTTAAATGAAAATATATCAAATAAAATTGCTGCCGGTGAGGTGGTAGAAAGACCTTCATCCGTAGTAAAAGAACTTGTTGAAAATTCAATAGATGCCGATGCAACCTCCATTACCGTTGAAATAAAAGACGGTGGTATTACTTATTTAAGAGTCACTGATAATGGTACAGGCATGGATTATGAGGATGCAGAGAAATCTTTTATAAGACATGCCACCAGCAAAATTGCCGAAGAAGATGACTTGAACAATATAAATACCCTGGGCTTTCGCGGCGAAGCCTTAGCCAGCATAGCAGCTGTTTCCCAGGTTGAAATGATTACCAAGCCAAGGGATAAGGATTACGGCACAAAAATCATACTAGAAGGCGGCGAGTGCAAGTATTTGGATTCTACAGGCTGCCCGAACGGCACGAGCATCATCGTAAAAAATTTGTTTTACAATACACCGGCGAGGTTAAAGTTTTTAAAGAAGGAATCCAGAGAGTCGGCTTTGGTGTCAGACACAGTATTAAAGCTTGCTTTATCCCATCCTGAAATATCCTTTAAATATATAAATAATGGCAAAAACATATTTAATACTCCCGGAGACGGTGATCTTAAAAATACAATATTGACCATATACGGAAGGGAATTTTATGATTCTCTTATTCCAGTATCCTATACAGGCAATATATTATCCATAAAAGGCTATATCGGGCGCCCCAGTGCAGCAAGATCCAACAGGTCTTTTCAGACGTTTTTCATAAACAACAGGTATGTGAAGAACAAAATGTTCTCGACTGCCGTCGACACTGCATATAAGACTTTTTTAACCGTAAATAAATTTGCATTTTGCATATTATTTATATCAATACATCCTGAACTTGTGGATGTAAATGTTCACCCTACAAAAGCAGAAGTAAGGTTTCAGGATGAAAGAGAGGTCTTTGGCGCCATATTCAATACAGTTAGAAACGGCCTGGCAGGAGAGGTATTGATACCTCAGATGGAAAAACAAGAAGCTTCTTTTAAAGTAGAACAACAGCAGCTTATCAGGGATGATTACAGCAATCCCTTTACTGTAAGGGAACAAAGAGATTTTTATGATATAAGAAATGAAGATACAAAGGTAGAGGCTGCAGTAACTGAAGAACAGCCAATAGAGAAGCATCATGAAGCCTTTAAGGAGGACAAAGTATACAGTGATATGAATGTCAATGCTTTTGAGGATGAAGAAATCTCATATAATACGCCTCAAAATCTTCTTCCGCCCCTCGTAATAATAGGACAGTGCCATTTTACCTACATACTTGCCCAGGGTCCTGACGGTCTTTATATAGTGGACCAGCACGCTGCTCATGAAAGAATATTGTATGAAAGATATAAGAGCTCCTTTGAAAAGGGAGTAATACAATCACAGCAGCTTATCGCTCCTTTTGTGGTGGAATTAACCTTAAAAGAAGTTGCAGCAATAAAGGACAATCCGGAAATTTTAACAAGGTTAGGTTTTGACTTCGAGTTTTTTGGCAATAATTCAGTTATGCTGCGTTCGGCACCTATGATATTCGGTGTTCCCCAGTTAAAAAAACTATTTTTAGAGCTTGTAGATCTTTTAAATGAAGAAGAAGGAAATAACAAAGGAATAATCGATAGTATGATGTGTACCATGGCTTGTAAAAGCGCTGTAAAAGCCAATGATAAATTAAGCATATTAGAGATGGAAGGGCTTATAAATAAATTAAGGCTCACGCCTAATCCCTATACCTGCCCTCACGGAAGGCCGGTAATAATAAAATTAACTCAAAATGAGCTGGAAAAGAAATTCAAAAGAATACAGTAGGTGCCAATGCTATGAAAAAACCTTTATTTATTCTTGTAGGCCCAACAGCAGTCGGCAAGACTGAGATATCCATAAAACTGGCAAAGGTATTTAAAAGCGAGATAATATCTGCAGATTCCATGCTGGTTTATAAATATATGGATATAGGAACTGCAAAACCTACACCGAAAGAAATGGACGGAGTAAGACACCATCTTATAGATGTGGTAAATCCCGATGAGGAATTTTCCGTAGCCCTTTTCCGTGAAAAAGCAGTAAAACATATTGATGATTTGATAAGTTCAAATAAGCTGCCCATAGTGGCAGGAGGGACCGGATTATATATAAATTCCCTTACATATGCCCTGGATTTTACCGAAACCATATCCGACTGGGATTATCGAAATTCACTGTTGGATATGGCTAAAGAAAAGGGAAATGCCTATGTGCATAATATGTTAAAAGCGGTTGATATTGACTCTTTTAACCGCCTTCATGAAAACGACTTAAAGAGAATTATAAGAGCCCTTGAGGTATATAAATACACAGGAAAAACTATTACGGAAGTACAAATTGGATCAAGAAAAAAAGCCATTGATTATGACTTGTGTATGATAGGCTTAATATCCGACAGGCAAAAGCTATATGAGAAGATAAACAAAAGGGTAGATATAATGCTTGAAAAGGGTCTTGTTAATGAAGTAAAATCCTTGCTTGATATGGGATATACAAAGGATCTGACTTCCATGCAGGGGCTTGGATATAAAGAGATAATCTCTTTTCTTGAAGGGGAGTATTCCTTTGAGGAGGCAGTTTATAGACTGAAACAAAGCACAAGGCATTTTGCAAAACGCCAGCTGACATGGTTCAGGCGGGAAGAGCGAATACACTGGGTCAACGTTGATGAATATGAGGACACCGATAGCATTGTTCAAAATATTGCCCATCACGTTGCAGGAAAATTAAGCTAAATATAGAACTATTATTAAATAAAATAAAGTGTTACACTTATGGAGGATGGTAATATGAATAAAATAAATAACAATTTACAGGATGTTTTCTTAAATCAGTCAAGAAAAGGTCATATACCTGTTACTATACATTTAACGAATGGATTTCAATTAAAAGGCCAAGTCAAAGGATTTGATAATTTCACTATTATCCTCGACAGCGAAGGCAAGCAAATACTCATATATAAGCATGCAGTTTCAACTATTTCACCCTTAAAGCCAATATTGTTTACAGCACCTCAAGAGAGCACAAATACCGATAAAACCGAAGAGTAAAAGCCGTTTCTACGGCTTTTTTTATTTGGGCCTAATAGCCTACTTATACCCTAAATAGGGGGCGGCATCCAAAGTTGGGAGCCGTCTTTCTATTGCACGATTTTGCTTTTGTCTTCGTATATATTCACATTAAGAAAACAAATATAGCTTACCTAAAACTGCAAAATTCTTTGGATCACATTTAGTAAAACATTGTGTAGAGAATCAGCCCAACTGTAATGGTAAAAACTAGAAACATATTTTGTATGATAGGATAAACTAACCCCCTTGCTCTTGAGTCCAGATATTTTCGTACATTTAAAAATAAACTTACGTATTCCACTATCAAGGCAATAATCAGAAATGTGACGGAAGGCCAGTAAACTTCATAAAAGAGTAGAGCCATGATGCTGGCAATAGCTATTAGAACATCAAAAGTTTTAATATAGTTCTTATTTTTTTAGAGTTCATAATCCCTTCCTTTCATTTATTATATTATTCTTTTAATACTATACTAAAATATAAACCCGAAATGAATAAAGAACAGCTAAGACAGTAGGTTCTCACTGAAACTAATATCGATAGATTGTTGTTTTTAGATTTTGAGTCTTCAATAGGAATAGAAGGCAGTTCATCTGAAGAAGATAAGCGCGTCTCCACTGTGGAAATAAAACATAACAAAAATATAATTATTTTTAATCACAATTTTTATCCTGCCCGCATAATATAAATATAGCAGGGTAAAATGCGGAGTTGATGTGATGGAAGACAGATTTGACCATCTTTTAATGTTGCTTAAAATAGGCAGAGTTTCATGCTCGGAAATGCTTAAGGAAATGTCGGGTGAAAAGCTGCAGAATACGGGAAATAAGAATATGCGGCAACAGGAGACCTTAGAAGATGTGATGAAGGAATTGGACAGCCTTATAGGGCTTTATGATGTTAAAAAGCTGGTCAAAGAAATTCAAGCCTTTGCCACCATACAGAAGAGGAGAAAAGAGGAAAACTTAACGGCCGACTCACTGGTATTTCATATGGTCTTTAAAGGAAATCCCGGAACCGGAAAAACCACCGTTGCAAGAATATTAAGCAAGATTTTCAACAAAATAGGCATCCTGGAAAAAGGCCATTTAGTGGAAGTAGAGAGGGCGGACCTAGTTGGCGAATATATAGGCCATACAGCTCAGAAGGTGAGGGAGCAGGTAAAAAAAGCCTTAGGCGGAATACTCTTTATAGACGAGGCCTATTCTCTGGCTCGGGGCGGTGACAAAGATTTCGGCAAGGAGGCAATCGATACGCTGGTTAAAGCAATGGAGGATTACAGAGAAAGCTTTGTTTTAATCTTAGCCGGTTATCAGGATGAAATGGATTACTTCATATCTACCAATCCCGGGCTTAAGTCCAGATTTCCTATAAAAATCGAATTCAACGACTACAGCACCGAGGATTTAATAAAAATATCAAAAATAATGGTTGAGAAAAGGCAATATAAGCTTTCTCCGGATGCTATAAGACGCATCAGAGCTATTTTGGACAGTAAATCCCAAAGCAATGATTATAGGCTAGGCAATGCAAGACTAGTAAGAAATATCGTGGAAGCTGCCATAAGAAAACAGGCAGTACGCTTGGTAAATAAGCCTAATATCTCAAGGGAGGACCTTATATCATTAAAAGGAGAGGATTTTGTAGATGAAGAAGGCTCCCAGAAAGTCATTTATAATAATAGGTAGGGCAAATGCAGGCAAGACTTTGTTTTTGCTGAATTTCTGCGAATTTATGGGTTATAATGATATAACCATAAAGTTCAAGGATGCCCGGGAAGAATATATAAGAAATAACGAAATAGGAGCATTTAAAAAAAACCTGGTTAATGACACTCCCAATTCAACCAAATGCATTCAGGCAACGGAGCTTAATATACCTGTGTTCAAAGGCAGTAAATACGCTGAATTCATAGATACTACAGGACTTAGCTCAACCATACATTTTGATCAGGATATTAGAGAGGGCATGGCTCAGACAATTTCATTGATGAAACAAGATGCTGTGCTTTTTCATATAGTCGATGCAGCATGGATAAGTGATTCAAAGAAAATTGATGATATGGATATGCAGATATATAAATACGGCAAATACAGAGGAAATTATATTATTCTTGCAAACAAGCTTGATCTGATACAGAATGAGAATAAATTACATATATTAGATGAAAGCTTTCCTGAGGTAAAGATAATTAAAATTTCTGCTCTTAAAGAATTGGGCTTTCCTGAGGTAAAAAAATATGTATCTAAGATTATCTGACAATCATCTTTTTATTATCTCCGCATTATTATTGGGCTTGTCTATAAAGCTTTTTGATGATTTTGTAGATGAAAATAAAACCGTAAATATACCTTATATAATGTGCTTTCTCGGCATATCAATTTTTTTATATAGAGAAAATCTGGGGCTTTTTTTAAGTGCTTACATAATAGGCATGTTTCATGACAGGAACATCACTTTGATAATCGGCCTTAAGGCATACCAGGAACAAATAATAGTAATAATCTTATTAGTAATTATAGCAGGTGTAAAATCATCGGTTTTCTCTTTGCTGATTATTTTTGCCATACAGCTCATAGATGATTTGATTGATGAAAGATACGATGCTTCAACGGGAAAAAAGAATTGGGCAGCAATTTTCGGCCGGGTAGAAGTTTCCGTTGCGCTTATAATTTTGATAATAATTTCTTTATATATAGACAGATTTAAGGCATTAACCTGTTCGCTGATATCAATAGCGATATCGGCATTATCCGGCATAAAGAGCACTAAACTTAAAATTCAGGAGTGACAGTAATGTATATTATATTAGCTTTTTTATTTGCCTTTGTATTGGGATATGGATTAGGCAGGAGAAGGGGCAAGTCGCAGGGAATTATGCTTGGTTTATCATATGCTCCTTTTGAAATAAGGATGGAATCTCTTAAAAACAATAAATGCAGCATATGCGGAGACACCATTAATTGCGATAATTCAGTCTCTGTGATAGAATAATACAGTATCAATTGGGAGAGGACTGAGTTTTTTGTTCAATAAAACAAAGGATTATTTATCAAAGGTATACATGATAGATGAAAAGATAAGCAATCTTTGCGAAAAAGTTGAAAAATCCATTAAATATAAATTTGAAGAGCTGGATGAAATAAAGGCATACAACCAATACAAGGTATTAAGAGCCTTTCAGAAAAATAAAATTTCCGATGCACATTTTGCATTTACCACGGGCTATGGCTATGGCGACATAGGAAGGGATTCATTAGATAGGGTATATGCAGATGCCTTTAATTCCGAGGATTGTATAGTAAGGCCTCACTTCGTATCCGGAACCCATGCCATTTCCGTTGCCTTATTCGGCAACTTAAGGCCGGGAGATAAAATCCTTGCTGTAACAGGAAAGCCTTACGACACTCTTGAAGAAATAATAGGCATAAGAGAGAGCAGGGGGTCTTTAAAGGAATATGGCGTAGGCTATATACAAATCAATTTAGCCGAAAACAGCAAGCCGGATTTTGAAAGCATTAAAAATGCGCTTATAAGCGATGATAAAATAAGGCTTGTTGAAATTCAAAGATCTACCGGATATGGCTGGCGGCCGGCATTAACCCTTAAGGATATTGAAGATATAATAGTTTTGGTTAAAAAAGTCAGGAAGGACGTAATATGCTTTGTAGATAACTGTTACGGAGAATTTCTTGATACATATGAGCCTACTGAAGCAGGCGCGGATTTGATGGCAGGTTCTTTAATAAAAAACCCCGGCGGCGGCATAGCCCCGACAGGCGGTTATATTGCGGGCAAAAAGGAATATGTTGAAAATGCGTCATATAGGCTCACTTCGCCTGGAATTGGCAGGGAATGCGGCTCAACCTTTGGAGTTATGAGGCAATTATATCAGGGATTCTTCCTGGCACCTCATGTGACCATGGAAGCATTAAAGGGCGCTATATTCTGCTCTAAATCATTTGAAACCTTAGGCTTTGAAGTATGTCCTGAAGTTGATAGTTCGAGGAGCGATATAATACAGGGCATTAAGTTTAAAAACAAAGACACTTTGATTGCCTTTTGCCAGGGCATACAAAAAGGTTCTCCAATTGATTCCTTCGTAAACGCCGAGCCTTGGGATATGCCTGGTTATAATGATCAAGTAATTATGGCGGCAGGTGCATTCATACAGGGTTCTTCAATTGAATTAAGCGCTGATGCTCCTATAAGAGAACCCTATATAGCTTATCTTCAGGGCGGGCTTACTTATGAGCATGCAAAAATAGGCATAATGATTGCTCTTCAAAATCTCTTGGATAAAGGATATATATCTTTATAAGCATAATAAAATTTAAAACACCTCTTTTAATTTTGTTTTAAAAGAGGTGTTTTAAATTTGAATTTTTTAAAATCTCCTGAATAATCCTATGACTTTTCCTAAAATTTTAACGTCTTGAAGGATTAATGGAGCCATAGATGGATTCTCCGGCTGAAGCCTTATATGATCTTTCTCTTTATAGAAGGTTTTAACGGTAGCTTCATCTTCAATAAGAGCAACTACTATTTCACCATTTTCTGCTGTGGACCGCTGCTCCACGATTAAATAATCGCCGTTTAAAATACCTGCTTCAATCATGCTTTCACCCTGTACTCTCAATATGAATGTTTGCTTATTGGACTGAACAAAATCCATAGGAAGAGGGAATATATCATCCACATTTTCATATGCCAGGATAGGCTGGCCGGCAGTAACCTTGCCTACAATAGGTATATTCACTATTTCTTTTTTAGTCTGATATTCATCTAAAATTTCGATTGCCCTGGGCTTGGTGGGGTCTCTTCTTATATGTCCTTTTTTCTCTAATCTTTCAAGGTGCCCGTGGACAGTAGAAGTGGACTTAAGCCCCACAGCGTTGCATATTTCACGAACTGAAGGGGGATAGCCCTTATCTAATATTTCTTTTCTAATAAACTGTAATATTTCTGACTGTTTATCAGTCTTTTCAAAGTCGTTACTCATTGGAACACACCTCACAAAACCTTTGTATCTTAATTAAAGCATCAATTTATACAGAAATTTAATGGCGCAAGTATGCAAAACTAGTATCTGCAATAATTATAACACAATATTTAAAAAATATGCAAACTAATGTTCGATTTTTTTATAATTTTCTCTTGACTTGTGAACATATGTTCTGTTATTATAAAAATACCAAACGAACAAACGTTCTAATTATGGGGGTTAAAAAATGAAAAGAAGTGCTCGCAGAAGAAAAGCATTTAACAGATTCATAGTCTTATTAATTTCATCATTTATGTTATTTACCTTTATAATTACATTAAGGGTACATGGTAACGCCAAAGTTGAATATGCTACCATAACCGTTGAAAAAGGCGATACATTATGGTATATCGTCAAAAAAAATTGTGAAAACTATAAAGATATAAGAAAAGCTATTTACGATATCAAAAAGGTAAATAATTTAACTTCTTCAAATATAATTTGGGGTCAGGAAATAAAAATACCTTTAAAAATGTTAAAACAAGATGTAAAATAATTATTAGTTATTTCACATATTCAAATAGATAGAGGGCGAATTAAATTATGTACGGTAGCACCTGTATTATTTACGATAACAAGATTTGTGATGAATGCGGAGACTGTAATTTCTGCGATATCAACCCCGATAAAATATGCGACAACTGCGGCAATTGCATACAAGATTATGATTACAACGGAATACAGATAGATGAGCTTGCAGATGAAGAAAATAATGATGCAGTATTGAAAGTCAGCCTTGATTATAAGGATAGCTGGAAGTTCAATAAAGGAAATGACATAGAATACGATGATGAGGTAATATTCATAGAAGATATACCCGGTTTAAGCGAATATCTTGAACAGCACCAACGCGAACATGAAGACGAACACATCCATGATCATGACCACGATGATAGCTGCGATTGCGGTCACGACCATCACCATCATTAATAAAATCAGAAAAGGGAGGATTAGCCTCCCTTATTAGTCTTCCCTCAGTTTTACTATCTTAGCTGCCATTCTTCTTTTCTCATCGTCGATTGCAGCATAATGCTTTTTAGTGGTATTAACATCCCTATGGCCTAACACATCGGCAACAATATAAATATCTCCCGTTTCCCTGTAAAGATTGGTGCCGTATGTGCTTCTTAATTTATGAGGAGAGATATTCTTAAGGTTTGTAACCATAGATGTATATTTCTTTACAAGGGTCTGAACGCTTCTTACATTTATCCTTTTCCTTTGCAGTGATAAAAAGAGAGCATCCTCATAACCTGCTATAGGAGTTATTTCTTTTCTTTCATTAATATAGTTCTCCAGGGCACTTTTTACTTCATTGCTGAAGTACAGAATTACCTGATTTCCGCCTTTTCTGGTTATTTTAAAGCCATTTAAGTTAAAATCTATATCGGATATATTTACTCCCACTAATTCGCTGACCCTTATACCTGTACCTAAAAATAGCGATAATATGGCGATATCACGGGCTCTCGTATACTTCTGATACCTTAATTGGGTCTCTGTAAGCTCTTCTCCGGACTCAACAATATCCAAAAGCCTCGCAACCTCATCAACTTCCAGCCTTATAATAGGCTTTTCCGTGATTTTAGGCATATCGACAAAAGAAGCCGGGTTTACTTTAATTCTCTGCCTTTTATAAAAATACTTGTAGAAAGACCTGATACAGGCCAGCTTACGGGCTTTTCCCTTATTATCATTTGAATATTCAAGGGTATGCTCAGGATTATCCTTATGAGGCTTTACATAGAAGTTTAAATACTCCATAAAGGATTCAATATCGGCAGAGGAAATCAATTCAAGGTCGCTTAAAATAATTTCATGAACGGATTTTTTAGAGAAGTAGCTGTGATTTTCAACAAGGTAACCAAAGAACATATTAAGGTCATAAGAATAGCTTATCCTGGTCAATATGGATGTTGTAGGTTCGATACCAATAAAAAATTCCTTGCAGAAGTTAGGAAGCATATTAATTTGTTCTCTTAATTTTAAAGTTTGTTTATGTTTTAATTCTTCCTGATATGTAATGTTTGATGGCATAAATTCACCTCATAATAGCAATATGAAAAGCTAGCTTGGTTATGTATTAATTATACAACAGGGGAGAAAAAATACAATACTTTTCACAAAACTTGTCTTTTACGAATAGTATTGTTTTCTTTTTTCTCCTAAGCCCCCTAATTAGTTTGGACAAAATACGAACCATTAGCTAGAATAAAATCAGAAGCTTAAGGGGGCATATTCAAATGAAAGGTAATGCATATTCACATGAGTTTAAGGAGCAGATACTAA